>JALOLW010000045.1 GCA_025455795.1 Spirosomataceae bacterium | reverse complement strand
ATCATCGAAACGAGCCTTTGGCAAATCAAAGGCCACAGCTACGGCGCGGGCGACCCCGTGCTGGGCGTAGGCCGCTACTTGGCCGATTTGACGATGCTCGCCAACAGCCCGCGCTATCGGCATATCCCCGTGGTGTATCATACCGACCACATCAAGGGTCCCGAAACCATGACCATCTTGCGGGCAGCGATTCAGGGCGTTGAGTTCAACACCCATGATTCAAACGCCAAACTTTACGCCTCTACGGTGTCATTGGATGCTTCAGACATGAGCGAAGACGACAACATCGCCAACATGCTCCAACTCTGCCGTTTTGCCGAAGAAGCGGGCGTAGAAGTAACGCTCGAAATGGAGTCGGCGGTGGACGACCGCATCACGCCCGCCGAAGAAACCGAAAAACTCATTGGCTCAGTGGAGGCAGTCTTTCCCAACAAAATCGCGCTATGGGCACCTGGCGTAGGTACACAGCACGGCTTCACGTCCAACGATGGCTACGCGGGTTTTCAGCCCAAAACGATTGAAGACAACGTCCGACTACTCCAAAAAATCACAGGCCGCTCCATCGGAATCGCCCTGCACGGCTCCACGGGCCTCGATGCCGACAAACTGCGCACGGCCTCACAGTGCGGAGTCACAAAGGTCAATTGGTCGTCGGAGTCGCTGTACATTCGGTCCATGGTCGCCCAACGGTTTTACACCGATTTTGCGGAGAAATTTGAGCGTAGCCACAAAGGCTGGAAAAACACCGTGATGGACAATGGCCTCAGCAGCTACGTAGCGCAGGCGTACATCCCGCGCGTGGCCGAGCGCATGATACTCTTGGGTGGGCAAGGTCAAGCGAGTAAGTTTTTTGCAAAAACCTTTTACGGCCTCTTTTTGTGCCTGCTTTCTGTTATGCCCACATTCAGTCAGCAAAACCTCCTCGAATCGCTGCTGCGTAGCAAGCCCGAGCAGTTTGGGGAGGTACTGAAAGAAGGCAATCCTTACGAAGTCCAAATCATCTATACCCAAATCAACCGCGACAAAAAGAACCGTCCGCGCTTTACATCGTATCAATTTGGGGTGGACAAAAACCGCTATTTTTATCCTGCCAGTACGGTCAAATTGCCAGCGGTGTTGTTGGCGTTGGAAAAAATCAATTACTTCCGAAAATCTCCCAACCTTGCTTCTTTCAACAAGTACAGCACCATGCTCACCGACTCGGCTTTTGAGCGGCAAACGTCGGTTCGGGCTGACACCTCCGCGCCCAATGGTCTGCCTTCGGTAGCACACTACGCCAAGAAAATCTTACTCGTGAGCGACAACGACGCCTACAATCGGTTGTATGAGTTTGTAGGGCAAGGTCCTTTCAACGAGCTACTGCACAGCAAAGGCTACCGCGATACGCGCATCTTGCACCGCCTGTCATACGCCATGACGTCCGAGCAAAACCGCCACACCAATCCGATACGATTTTTGGAAAACAATCAATTCATTTTCAAACAATTGCCCGCCTATAATCCTGACAACTACGTACCCGCGATTCCTATCAAAAAAGGCATCGGGTACATGGACAGCAACGATAAATTGGTCAAAGAACCGTTTGATTTTACGACCAAAAACGCCTTTCCACTCCACGACCAGCAAGCCCTACTGCGGGCGATATTGTTTCCTGAATCGGTCAAAAAATCACAGCGATTCTACCTGACCGAAGACGATTATCGCTTCGTCTATCAATACATGTCACAGTTGCCTTCCGAAACCACCTATCCACGCTACAACCCCAAAGAAATTTGGGATAGCTACTGCAAGTTTACGCTGTTTGGCACCGATAAATCGCCTCTTCCCAAACACATCCGAATCTTCAACAAAGTGGGCGACGCCTACGGCTTTCTGCTTGACAACGCCTACGTGGTGGATTTCAACGAAGGCATCGAATTTATGGTCTCGGCGGTGATCTATTGCAACTCCGACGGTATCTTCAACGACGACAAGTACGACTACGACCGCGTGGGATTTCCGTTTTTTGCCAATTTGGGCAAACTCCTGTACGACTACGAACGCACCCGACCCAAGGCAAAGAAACCCGATTTGAGCAAGTTTCAGCTTCGTTATGACAAGCCGTAATGGCACGTAAAAAATGAGTTTTAGAAAAATCCCCCTAAAAAGGTGGCATACTTTCTGTTTTTTTGACTACTTTTAGGTTTCGATTTGTTTATACCTTCAAATACTCCCAACCATGAAGAAGTCACTGTACGCCTTTTTGTTTGCCACCACGCTTTTGGCAGGATGTGCCAAGACCGAGCCTGAACCCGAACCCGCCGAGCAAGTGATTGGCACTTACGATGTTAAGTCGCTTTCTGCCAGTGCCAATGGCATCGTCATTGTGGGTTATGAGTTCCCAGCCACCATTACCGACACCGACGCGGCAGGCAAGACGCTGCGTTTTGAAGTATCACAAACGTTGGATGTAGCCAAGAAAAGTGCCAACAGCGTCACGATTGTTTCTACTACTTTTGAGAAAAATTTGGCTACGGGCAAAGTAGAAACCAGCAAAGACCCTTTTGACGACGTCGAATTGAAGAAAAACGACACGGGTGCATTTGACATGATAGATGCCCAGGGTAAAAAGGTAGGCACGGCCACCAAAGACGAGATGAATTTTGTGGAAGAAGAAGAAGTCACCGACAACGGTCAGAAATTTCTGGTCAAAATTACCATCAAGGCCAAAAGGAAGGCGTAAGGCGATGGCTATCTGTGTCAATATTTGACTTGTTTCGCGTGTCAAGCAAAAGAGTCAGCTACTTATAATAGCTGGCTCTTTTGTTGTAAGTCTCCCTCAAAAAATATGCCATAGTTCAAAATTGAGCAGCAATAAAATACTAAATAATGAATAGCGCACAAATGAAACCTATTTAACAACCTGAAAACAAGTACTTTACAATAAACCCAATCATATTATTCGACTTCACTTTAAAATTTAAGTAGTTATTTGCACGGTTTTTGTGCTATCACTACCATTCATTTACCCCTGTATTTTTAACGAATGCCCCTGATGAACAAACGTGTAGCGAGTTTTTTGTGTGCCTGTATATGGGCTTTTTCGATTAGTGTCTTCGGTAATTCTAATCCACCCACCCCTCCTGTTGCAGACGATGGTAAGCGTTACCTTTGCCTTGCTCTGATGAATACGACCCATAAGAATGATCACGGTTTGGATGCAATGCGTAGTGCAGCTCAATTGGGATGTAACGCCGTCATGGTCACAGTCAGATGGGACGTAGTATATGAAACCTCCAGTAGTGCTGCCAACTGGACTCAATATGACAATCAAATTCGGCTTGCCAAAGAACTCGGCCTAAAAGTGTTTATCCGAATTCATTTGGGCCGCTGCTGCGAGCGGCATCTTGGCTTTTGGACCAACGAGGAAGCATCAAGAGACCAAAAAGGTTATATCTTGAAAGAAACACTCAACATGGCTCATCAGCCCTCGGTTGAAAAAGCGATGCGCTTCATCAGAGAAGTGAGTCAGCATTACTTAAGCTTTCAACAACAAGGCAGCATCATTTGCGTAGCCGCTACTACCAATCCTACCCAAGAAGCGGGATACCATTATGAAGGCAACGCCGCCCCCGTTCCTCCTCAGTACTTGCCTTACTTATCGCTGTTCGACTACGCTCCCGCAACTATCAGTGGGTATCAATCGTGGCTCCGCGAACGCTATTCAAATATCACTAACATTAATGCCGCTTGGCGCTCTGATTACACTGATTTGTCAGATATTCAGCCAGTGACAACCGACTACCCGCATCCCGAAAATAAGCGCAACACTGACTGGTATGTTTATCGGCACTCACTCCTCAAAAATTTCTTGGATCAGGTAAATAGTACGGTCAAAGGCGTTGATGGGTCTTACAAAGTAGTCAATGATTTCGGGTCGGTATGGGACGACCTCAGCCTACGACGCGGCACATTGGCTTTCAAAGATTTAGCCAAAAATGTGGACGGTACCAAAATCAACGACTCCCAACATTACCCCCACTTTTTCAGTGCAGATATGCTCAGAAGCAATATGGCCGCGGGCAAATGGGTGATGAATGAAGCATTCAAAGAGCCAGGGATTTCGCAAGACGGCATGACGCGAATGATTTCAGAACACTTTGAACGTGGCTGTAAGCTCGTCAATATTGTTGCTTCGAGTACAGATCTTGTCGAATGGTTTGGACCGAGTATTCAGGCCACGCGCGACACTTGGCTCAACAAGCCCATGACACCTATCAAGACTACGCAGTCAATGGTAGTGAAACTGTCAGAATTGGTCATAAAAGGCAATTATCACACGCCTGGCTACCGGTCACGCTGGGAAGAAAAACGTCAAAGCGGCCCCGTTGAAATCCGACTCGTCGAGGATTTGCTCGGCGAACCAGAAGCTAATCAACCGCCTGTCCTCAAAAAACCACTCGGCAATTATACGGTCAGAGAAGGTTTTGAGGGCAACCTTCAGATAGACCCCACCACTTTTGAAGATACCGACGGCGGCGTAGAACGGTATGATTTTTCAAACCTGCCCGAAGGAATGAGTTTTGAAAAAAATATCATCAAAGGAACTCCAAAGTCAGCGGGAGTTTATGAGGTGACTATCAAAGCCATTGATGAGTTTGATGCCAATGCGTCTGCTACGTTCAAGATTGAAGTATTGCCACAGAAACCCGCCAAAGTAGAAATTTTTAAAGCAGGTAACTTCCAAACCAGAACATTGGTGCGTTCGCTCAAATTGAGTGATTCGCTCAATACCAACCTTCTCAATTTTGACCTAAACTTCATCGCTACCCCCGACGCTTCTGCCAAGGCTGTCGTGTTCAAACTGTCGGGTCCCGTCAGTCAAGAAGCTACGGAAACCGACGCACCTTTTGCGTTGTTTGGGGACAACGGCGGCAAAACACTCCCCGTAGGCAGCTATGAGCTAACAGTAGAAACTTATGCTTCGACCAGCCTCACGGCGGCCAACGGCCTCAGTCGTGCCGTTTACAGATTTGCAGTGACCAACAACAGAGCTAATCTACCTCCCAAAGTAATCACTACCATCGCCAATCAATTTGCCATTGTCAATCGGGGTTTTAGTTTTACCGTTCCAAACAACACCTTCGCCGATACCGACGGTGTTATCAGTAGGTTATCATTTGCAGGGCTGCCCACGGGTCTGCGGGCCAGCGGGTCAACTATCAGCGGAACCCCCTCTCAAATTGGCACTTTTGCCGTATCTGTCGAAGCATTTGACAACGATAATGGCTCGGTAAAAACGCAGTTTACCCTTCGCGTCAGTGCAACCAACCTCCCACCCGAGGCAAAGGGGGCAATCCCTGACCAATCCATAGAAGTGCAGCAAGATTACCAATATACACTTCCCACGGGGCTTTTTAACGACCCCGACGGCGTCATTGCGCGAATGGCTGTATTGGGTTTACCCACTGGGCTTAGTTTCCAAAACGGTAGAATTTTGGGCAAGCCTGTTGGGCCAGGAATCCACCGAATCACCGTTCGCGCATTTGATAATACGGGTGCTTGGGCTGAAATCTATTTTACATTGACAGTCACTGCCCCTACGACCAATGAGCCACCCATCTTGGTCAATGCCATCGGAAATCAACAGGCACTGGTAGGGGCCATGTTCAGTTTTACCGTTTCCTCAAATACTTTCAAAGACCCCGAAGGAGGAACGCTTATTATTTCTTTTGCGGGGCTTCCGCAGGGCCTCAGTGCCTCCAACGGCACCATCAGCGGTACACCCACCACCGAAGGAGAACAAACGATTACGGTCAGAGCCACCGACAATCGCGGGGCTTTTGTGGAAACCACGTTTAAACTACGCATCATCAAGTCCAATGGCAATTTAGCACCCGTAGTTGTCAATCCCATCAGCGACCAATCAGCCACTTTGGGACAGCCGTTTCGGTTTGAAGTTCCTCTTAGCACATTCCAAGACCTTGATGGATTTATTACTTCTATGTCAGTGCGTGATTTGCCACCAGGGCTCTCATACAGCGGAGGGGTTATTTCAGGAACGCCCACCAAAGCGGGCAATTTTACCGTCACCGTCAGAGTCACCGACAATGGACGGGCTTCTACCGAAGAGTATTTTGTGATAAATGTAAAATCAGCTACTCCACTCTCTTTTGTGTTTAGTTTGTTCAAGGCGGGCGGTTCTTCTTCTCGGAGGTTCATTCAAACGTTGCGCGACGGTGACAAGATTAATGTTGACTTGCTTCCGACGTTTGTCAATGTTTTTGTAGAAACCAATACGGCGATAGACATGATTGAATTTGAAATATCGGGGGCGCGGCTCGCTACTACCACCGATAGTAACGCTCCATACGGCCTGATGGGCGACAACGACGGCTTCCGAACCGCAGCAGGCAAGTATCTTTTGAAAGCTACTGCATACATCAAAAAAGAAATTGTGGGAAGTGCCGCCGTTGAGTTTGAATTTATCAAAGGAAACGGAGGAAGCAATGGACAGATAGGTAACGAAACTGAGGTTTTTGTGCCTTATCCCAATCCTTTCAATGAAACACTCCAAGTAGTCGTGCCGTTTGACTATCAGCCTGCCTCGACGTCGTTTTCACTCGTCAATCTCACAGGGCAAGCTGTGCCAGTCAATGAGGTACAGTGGGAAGGGCAAAAAGCCACCTTGAACCTAGCCCCTCTTTCTATCCAAAAAGGCTTGTATTTGCTTCAAATCCAGCACGTTGACTTTACTACTAAAACTTTGAAAATATTGAAACAAGAATAAATAAAAAGTAATCAAACAATATTATCCGATGATGAGGGGGGTGTTACGTTTTATATTGGTGGGAATTACATCTATTTCTGTTTGTTTTTATTCAGCCCACGCCCAACAAAGACAGTTAGCGGTCATGCTTCTTAACCTCAATCGAAGTTTGGACGCTGACTTAGATTTACTCGAAGGCGGTGTTAAAGCAGGTTGCAACGCCGTCCATCTCACTATTCACTGGGACATGGTTTATCCCAATGCTTCCAATACTGCCGACTGGCGTAAATTCGACCGACAAATTGAATTGGCCCAAAAATTAGGGGCTAAAATAGCCATACGAATCCTTTTGAGCAGAGGTGAAAGTCGAATACAAGGCTACTGGGAGCGTGAACATTGCCAACACGACCAACAAGGAAAACCACTAAAAGCGGGCTATCAAAGCACCTATTTTAGTTATGCCCATCGCCCGTCGGTCAACAAGGCCCTCGGATTTGTAAAAGAAGTCTGCGAACGCTACAATCACCTCCAAAAACAGGGATTGATCAGTTGGGTGGGGGTATCAACTACTCCCACCCAAGAAACTGGTTACTATCACGAAAACTCGCCTGATGGTAACAGCTACTCCACGGTGTTTGACTACTCGACTCCCATGCAGCAGGAGTTCAGGATATGGCTCAATAGAAAATACAAAAAAATTGCCCGACTCAACGCTTTTTGGCAAACCGAATACGAGAATTTTGAGCAGGTAGTTCCGCCTAAGTCACTCAAAAACCGCGACCAAGTGTTTTGGGGACAAGCTGGCATAGACTGGTACGTGTTCAAACACGCTATCTTTAAGCAATTTGTGGAGCAAAGTACTCAAACCATCAAATCCATCAACAGCTCTTACCGAGTTGTGTTGGATTTTGGGTCTGTTTTTGACCACTTGAGCAACGTTTGCGGGAGCATCAGTTTCAAAGATTTGAGCACCAGCACCGACGGCGTCAAAATCAACAATGACGTTTTTTACGATCATCATTTTTCTACCGACATTTTGCGGAGTAACCTTCGCCCAGACCAGCTCATTCTCAATGAAGTCTTTCCAGATACCAAGTACCCCGTTGAAGCACTGGCCAAACAAATAGACGAAAATTTTGCCAATGGCACGCACTGGATAAGTGTCGTCATTGGAACTCCCAACACGCTCGAACACGTCCGTCCTGTACTTCAAAAATCCATTACCAAGTGGCTTCAAACCCCCTACACTCCCGTTGTTCCCAAAGCATTTATGAGTTATGCCTTATCGAGAGTGCTAGAGTTTGGCTATTTTAGCGGTGGCATTTACGGGGAGTGGCTCAGCAGAGCAGGAGGGGCCGCGAGTAGGCAGCCCGTTGACATCAAGGTAGTGGAGGATTTGCTCAGTGATACACTTAAAGGCTCTATCAATCAACCGCCCGTTTTGAAAAATGCCATTCCTACTAAAACCATCAAAGTTTTAGCCCCTTTTCGTTATACCATCAACAGCGAAGTATTCAAAGACCCCGATGGTATTATTAGCAAAATTGAAGCATTTAATCTGCCCAAGTGGCTCACATTCAGCAACAACACATTTGCTGGAATGCCTCCCAACACGGGGACGTTTCGGTTGCTAATCCGTGCTACCGACGACGACGGAGCAGTCGTTGAGGCGAGTTTTGAAATCGTAGTAGATGCCGAAGGGCGGCTCAATGCTCCTCCTACGCTCAAAAACAAGCCATCCGACGCGCTGGGAGTTTATAAACAACCATTTATTCTGTCTATCCCCAACGATATTTTTGATGATTCCGACGGATTTATCAGTCAAATAGAAGTTTTAGGACTACCCTCTTGGGCAAAATACAGCAAGGGTGAAATCCGAGGAATCGCCGAAAATGTAGGGACGTTTCCGATTACTCTCCGCGCGGTGGACGACGAAAACGCCTCTGTTCAGGCAACATTTCGAATCGTGGTCAATTACCCCAACATTAGCCTTGATTTGATACAAGGAGGTAAGCCAGGCGAACGGTTTTTGTTGAAACGCCTAAGTCAAAATGACGTATTACTGAGTCATCAACTGCCGAAAAGCCTCAACGTACACGCTAACTGCGATGCTATATTTGACGCCTTTGAACTCACATTGACAGGGCCATATCTACAATCCGCACGGCCTACTACTTCCCCATTTGCGCTTTTCAACGGCGACAATGGCTTTCCTGCAACCACAGGTTCTTATCTGCTCAAAGCCAATGCGTATTTTCGTAAAGAACTTATCGCTTCAGTGACGTACCCTTTTAGCATTACGCCCACCGATCCTACAACTCAACAACCCGTTGAGATAAGTGACTGGAGCGTGTTTCCAAATCCAACCAGAGAATTTGTGAGTATCAAACTACCTACTCAGGTACAATTCAAAAACGCGGTCATTACTTCCACAAATGGACAGTGGCTCTCTACCATCACCACACCAGCGGCATTGACGAACCAATTCCTTACGCTTGACCTGAGAAATATCAGCCCAAACGGGGGACTTTATATGCTCAAAATAAACAGCGAAGATGGCCTTGAAAAGACTGTAAAAGTAATTAAAACCCCATGAATTATCAGAAAATCTATACACTACTCATGTTATCGTTGGGGCTGCTGCTTGCTTGTGCCAACGCCACAAGTCAAACTGACAATAAGCGATACGTAGGTCTTATACAGCTCAACCTTGACCCTAATCCCGACGCGGGAATGGAGGTGATTGAGGAGGCTCTGCGCAACGGTGCCAATTTTGTAATCATCACTATTCAGTGGGACGAGGTCTATAAAACCGCTACTTCAGCGCCCGATTGGCGTAAATTTGACCGTCAAATTGAGTACATTGCCAAAGCCAACGCCAAAATCGGCCTCCGTATCGTAGTGGGGAGGCTCAACTACCGCCTGGATGGGTTTTGGACTGACCAAGAGACCATGAAAGACGACTTAAATCGCCCAATGGTTGGGGTTTATCAACGAACTTGTTTTAGTTTTTCGCATCAACCTACCGTAGCCAAATCCCTCAATTTTATCAAAGAAGTATGCCAACGCTACAACCATTATCAAAACAATGGCACGATTTTGTTTGCATCCGTGGGCAATCTAAGTACCCAAGAATTGGGGTTTCCGCACGATACTCAATTTGATGCCGACAAATACCTCGCCTCTTTTGATTATTCTGCACCTTCTATTCTGGCTTTTAGAGCGTGGGCTGAGAGCAAATATAAATTTATCAACAAGCTCAATTATCAGTGGAAAACCAAGTTTACCTCTTTCAACGAACTTTTACCCCCCCCGACTTCCTACACGCCTTTTCCTGCTTTCCGAAAACGGGCGGGTAAAGACTGGTATTTGTTTTTACATTCGCAATTAAAGAACTACGCCGACCAAGCCGCCAATGCCATCAAGCAGGTCAATCCCAATTACAAAGTGATAAATCAATTTGGTACGGTCACTTCCGATATCTCTATTTTGATGACAAAAGTGGCCTTCAAAGATCTAAACAAGCAAGCAGACGGCGTAGAAGTACACAACGACCCCTACGACAATCACCGATGGATAACAGACGTATTGCGTTCAAACAGCGACAACAAATGGCTTATTAACGAAGTTTTTTATACCCCTCAAACCCCGAAAGATATTTTAATCAGGCAGTTTGATGAGTGTTTTGAACACGGTTGTAAGGTGGTATCGTTGGTACTTAGTGGCCCAGATACCAAATCAATGGAAATTTTGAGAAATGTAGCTAACCGCTGGATAGACCGCCCACTGACCCCCATCACTCCCCGATTGAGCATGTCTTACACCGTGACAGAAGTGCTGGACTCTGCTTTCACCAAAATCGAGAAAACCTGGCGTAACAGAGTAGGCAATAACCCCCAGCCCGTCAATGTCCAACTCGTAGAAGATATACTCTCCGATGAATATTGGAAGCCACTCACGACCAACGTTCCGCCCATTGTCAATACGCCGCTTACGGAACGTGCAAGTAAGCCCCGCAAAATGTACACCTATGCTCTTCCCAAAGATGTATTTATAGACCCCGATGGTGAAATTGTCAAGATAGAAGTCCTCGAAAAACCGTCGTGGCTCAACTTCAACAATGGCACTTTCTCCGGCACTGTTCCTGACTTACTCGGCGACAACAAAATCACACTTCGTGCCACCGACAACGAAGGCGCGAGTGTACAGGCAAGTTTCAATCTCAAAGTGGTCAATTTGAACGTTAAACCAGTCGTTATCAGAACAATCCCCAACTTTGAAACCTATTATGAACAGCATATTTTTTATCAATTCCCAGGGATGATTTTCGACGACCCCGACGGTGTCATTGTCCGTACTGAGGCGCGTGGCCTGCGCCCGTGGATGACCTATACGGGCAAAGAGTTCTCAGCTTTCCCGCAAGAAAAAGGCACATTTCCGATTACACTGAGGGCGTTAGACGACGACAGTGCCACCGTCGAAACTACCTTCAACGTCAAGGTTCTCAACCGATTGCCCGTAGTTAGACAACTTTTGCCCGAAAAAGTCATTGCGCAAAACAAAGCCTTTCGCTTTCGAATATCCCCCGCTATTTTTGCCGACCCCGACGGCCAAATCGCCCGTCTCGAAGCACTCGGGCTACCCGCTTGGTTGTCTTTCAATGGATTTGAACTGACAGGTACTCCTACCCAGCTCACCACTTACCGCATCCGAATCCGTGCCTACGACGACAGTGGCGATTGGGTCGAAACCCCCTTTACGATTGTGGTAGATACCCGTGCCAATCTCAATCAACCACCCGTAGCACGTTTCAGAATCCCAGATGCCCAATTGTTTGTTACCCAACGGTTTTCGTACAAAATACCCGATTCGCTCTTTTTCGATACCAATGGTTATGTGGATAGATTGGAGTTTCCAAACTTACCTTCTTGGCTGACCGTCAAAGGCAACGAAATGACAGGATTAGCAACTCAACCAGGTACTTTCACGGTGACAATCCGTGCCATAGACGACGACGAAACTGGTACCAGTACCTCCTTTACGATTGTGGTTCGCCCCGCCCAACTTAGTTTTCAGGTTATCAAAGCGGGTAAAATTGGGACCCGACAAATCCTCGGCGCACTCAACAACAACGACACTTGGACAGAGGCTTCTTTGCCCGAAAGAATCACGATTTATGCGTTTTGTGACGCGCCCATCAAGCAAGTGCGCTTCGAGCTGAGTGGTCCGTTTCAAAAAAGCCTCACCGCCACTCGTTTTCCTTACACACTTTTTGACGAGGAAGAGGGTTTCGCGCCTATTGCGGGAGATTACACACTGTTCGCTACGGCTTTCAACGACTCCATACAAGTCAGCACGGCTCGAATCCAGTTTAAGGTACAGCCCTCACAGCCACTTCAAGAATGGAGTGCCTATCCCAATCCAACCACCGACGTGCTGAGTTTGATGCTTCCTGCAACGTTTGTAAACCAAAAACTTACTTTCCAAATTGTCTCCACTTTTGGAAAAATACTGAACGTCCATCCTACTCACATAAACGTTGCCAGCAACGTAGTATATCTTGCTACTGCCCCTTACACAATGGGTTCAGGTACTTATTTTATCAAAATTATACCCGAAGACAGCTCTCCAATTATCATTAAATTTGTAAAGCAGTAATAATTTGGCAAGGTATTTGATAGGTATTTGAGGTAAAATATCAAACATTAAAGGGCTATGTTGAAGCAAATCAAAAGCGTGTTGGTGGGTATCGGAATGTTGGGGACATTCTCCCTTTTTGGGCAAACACAAAACTGCGAAAAGTGCATTCCTGCTACTACTCAAATAGTAAAAGGAGTGGTGATACCTCCCCCCGTAGTGGTACCAAAGCCACAATTGAACTTACCAAGTGGGCAACACCCATTCAATACCGACATCAATATTGTACCCAACGGTAGCAATAATAAGGCGGCTAATAGTACCCAGATGGTAACCGAGTATATGTGGGAAGGCGAAAACAAATGGAACGAAGGAACCTCCACTAAACTCAAAAAATCAGGGAATTTGTTGGTAAGAAATCGAATCGGAGATAAAACTTCAGAGATAACCAAAGTAACTTTGGAAATTTACTATAACCAAGTATTGCTAATTGGAAATAGTTTTACCCAACATGGCCCACACCCTCCTATCAAATGGTTTGGTGATTGGGGTATGGCAGCATCCGCGCCCGATAAAGATTACAAATCAGTATTGGAGAGGTATCTACAGGCTAAACGCCCCGATACGAAAGTCAAAATAATGCCTACCGCCAGAATTGAGCATGATTTCAATAACTATGATTTTAATTTCGCCCAAGAAATCTACGGTGAATTGTTCAAAACCAGCGATTTAGTGGTTTTGAGATTGGGAGAAAACAACAAAGACTGGGAAATCCCAGGCAGTCAGTACAAGGCTATTATGACTCGGTTTATCAACATGGCCAAGCAACATCCCAATGCCCGAGTGGTCATTACGAGTGTATTTTGGCAAGGCTACCCCAACACCAATAAAATTCTGAAAGAACTGGCCGACGAAAACGGATACGATTGGGTAGATTTGATAGAACTTGGCAAAGACAGCAGCAACTACGCGTATGGTCTCTTTGAAAATGAGGCTGTGGCTTATCACCCCGGCGACAAAGGCATGAAGGCCATCGCCGATGCGATTTATGAAAAAATCAAGTAAAGTTTGGGGGAAGTTTATAAATTTGCGACAGTAGGACATTCACTTGTCCTATTGTCATTTATATCCCTGCATCTAATGCTTCATTCGAACAACTTCCATTTTTTACGTTTTTTGGCAGCTTCTTTGGTCATAGTGGGACATTCGTACCCGCTCACTGGCCGCCCCGATTTGATTGAAAAACTGAGTTTAGGGCTTTTTCCAACGGGTCATATCGCCGTTTGTATTTTCTTTGTCATTAGTGGGTACTGCGTTATGCAAAGCCGCCTCCAAAGCACTTCTGTTTATGCTTATTTGATGAAACGAGTCGTTCGGATTTTTCCTGGGCTTTTGGGTGCCCTCATTTTTTGTATTGTAGGGGTAGGCGCATTCAATACGACGCTAAGTCTTACCGACTATTTCACGACCCCGCAAACCTACTACTTTCTTGACAATCTCAAACTCTACCCCCCTACCCACCGTGACCTCCCTGGGGTTTTCCTTAGCAATCCTCTCTCTATCGTCAATGGCTCGCTCTGGACTTTGGCTTACGAATTTACGATGTATGTCGTTCTGGTCATAATTGTGTGGTTTTTTCAAAACAGATGGAATACGTTTGTTGCTCTTTTCTCGGTGTTTTTTGTCGTTTATTGTACTTTTTTTACGTTTTTTTACGCTACTCGCACGCTTCCCGTGATTCATCTGGACGTTTTCCACAGCATAGATTTTGGCATTTATTTTCTGTTGGGAATGTTGATGTACGTGTATCGAAACCAAGTTCCGCTCAAAGGCACATTGGCTTTGGTTCTTTTTGCCGCGTGGATGATGACATATTTAGTGGCAGAAACAGGACTGATTCCGTTGTCTGCTATCGTATGGGTGCGCTATTTTAGCCTCTCCTACATTGTTTTATACTTGGCTTTTTTGAAAAGTCCGTTCAACTCTTTTGGCAACTACGGTGATTTCTCCTACGGCATTTACATTTATGGATTTCCTGTTCAACAGAGCATTATTGCTTTGCTGGGAAAACAAACACCCGCTTATCAAGTTACTTTATTGGCGTTTATCATTGTTTTACCTCTTGCTTGGATTTCTTGGAATTATATCGAGCAGCCCGCCATGAGACTCAAACGTTTTTTTAAATAGTCACGACATTTTTGCCCAATCTCTTGTATGAATTCGATACGTATAGTTTACTTGTTTCTAACATTCCTGGGTCTGTTTTTTTGGCAGTGTAAAACTTCCACCTCTTCGTCAGAACAAACCACCGACACCAACGCCCCCGCCCTTGTCAAAGCTCCTGCGTTTAGCGGTGATTCGGCCTATATTTTCGTCGAAAAACAAGTAAAATTCGGGCCGCGCGTCCCCAACTCTTCCGCCCACGTGAAGTGCGGTGACTATCTCGTGACCGAACTCAAACGCCTCGGTTGCAGCGTCATAGAACAAAAATTTACGGCTACACACTACGATGGTAGCAAGCTCAACGCCCGCAACATCGTCGGCAGCATCAACCCACAAGCCACCAAACGTATTCTTTTGGCCTCGCACTGGGACAGCCGCCCCGTAGCCGACGAAGACCCGACCAACAAAACAGGTGCGATAGCGGGTGCCAACGACGGCGCGAGCGGCGTAGGGGTACTGCTCGAACTCGCCCGTACTATCCAACAAGCCGCCCAAAAACCCAACGTGGGCATTGACTTGATTTTTTTTGATGTAGAAGACGGGGGCAACTCCACCGTCGCCAAAGACGAGTACACGGGCTTCTGTCTGGGCTCGCAGTATTGGGCCAAAAACAAACACGTACCCAACTATTCGGCCTACTACGGTGTACTGCTCGATATGGTCGGGGCCAAAGGCGCGACTTTCCCCAAAGAGGCTTTTTCCAACCAATACGCGGGCGAAATCACCCGAAACATCTGGAATCTGGCCTCACAACTGGGTTATAGTCAGTATTTTATACAGCAAGACGGCGCCGCCATTACCGACGACCACCTGCCCGTTAATAAAGATGCTAAAATTCCGATGGTGGACATCATTCACCTCCAACTCAACAACCCCACCAAAACGTTTTTTGAGGATTGGCACACCCACGAAGACGATATGCGCAACATAGACCGCAATACCCTCAAAGCCGTCGGTCAAGTCCTCACCCAAATGATTTATCAAGAAATATGAACACAGTTATTGATTACTTGTTATCCGTTATTCGTTGTCCGTTATCCGTTATTCGTTATTCACTTTGTCATCGCGCGGCGAATCGTGCTGACGCACTTTGTCATTCCGACGCAGAAGGAATCCAATTCTTTCTCCGTTCTCCCTTGTTCCTTGTTCCGTTCTCCTTGCTCCGTATTCCATTCTCCTTATTCCGTATTTCGTTCTTCTTGTTCCGTGTTCCGTTCCTCCGTATTCCGCTCTTCTTTGTTCCTTTTTTCTTCTCCGCTTGCAGCGCGCCCCCTGACTCGTTGGGCCAATTGGATTTGGTCAAATGGCGTAGCGACCGTGGTGGATGCAAGGAGATAAGAAAAACACTCGAAACTGATTTTAAAAGCGTTGAAAATCAACTACTAAGCCTTCACATTGACAAAGCAGGGCAGTTGTTGGGGCGCCCCGATATACATCAGTTAGGCTCGCGCGACCAAAAATTTTACGTCTATTTTTTGGAAAAAGGACCACATTGTAACGATATTACCCAAAAATCCACCGCCCGCAAGGTGATTTTGAGGTTTAATTCCGTAGGGTTACTTTCCGAAATCTCCTACCGTGTGGGCGATTTATAAAACCAAAACACTATGTCTCTACGATTTTATATTACGTTTTTGGGGTTAATTTGTGGTAGCATAGCCACTTTGGCGCAGCAGTTGCCACGTCGCGGTTCGCTCGGAATAGAAGCGGTACAAGCCCCCGACTCCCTTTTGAAAGCATTGAGAGCCATCGAAACCAAGGGGATTTGGGTCAAAAACGTAAAGCCCCAATCTACTGCGGCAGCTTTGGGGATTCAAGCCGATGATGTACTTGTTGCTATCAACGACACCGACTCTCTTTATTTATTTGATTTTCAACAACTTGACCAAAATCTAAAAGCCAACGAACCTATCTCGGTGACATTGCTCAGAGGCCGACGCAAAAGCCGCGTAGTTGGGTTTGTGATGCCCGCTCCCAAAGAGACCTCTTTACAAAGTGAGGTTATTTACAGTGAACTTCCGTTTTACCGCCAATATCTCCGTACCATCATCAACAAACCCGCTAGCAATGGTCGTTTTCCTGCTATTTTATTTATGCAGGATGCACCTTGTACGAGTATTGACTTTTCCAAAGATACCCTTCACCCTATCAAACAACTCGTGGATGGATGGGCCAGAGCGGGCTTTGTGGTGATGCGGGTGGAGCGTAGTGGCATTGGGGAGAGTGTGCCTGGCAAAGCTGCCTCTCGCCTTACGTTTCAGGATGATATGCTGATGTTTGAAAACGCCTATCAAGCCATCCGACAACTGCAATACGTAGATTCATCCAGCGTATTTTTGTTTGGTCAGGGGACGGGAGCGAGCATGGCTTCGATACTCACTACCAAAACCAAACAGAAACCTCGCGGTGTGATGGTCTTTGGTGCAGTGGTGAAACCGTGGTTTGAATACATGATAGACGTTCACCGGGTGCATCCGCTCGTTTTTAAAGAATCTTATCAGTCTATTGAGGTCAACACTCGTATGCTCACGCCGCTGTTGTACGAATGGCTCGTGGGCGGCAAAACGAGTTCAACTCTCATGGAAAACCCTGACTTTGAGGCCATCTTGACTTCCAACGAAAATCCTCTCCAATACCACAACGGGACAATGATGGGGCGAACAGCCAGTTTTTTTCCTGACCTCAACCGCCAAAACCTCCCACAAGTATGGGGGCAAGTAGGAGTCCCTACCTTAGCAATGCACGGCGAGTATGACCTCAAAACAGTCACGCCCGAAGCTGCTCAGACAATCGCCCAAATTGTCAATGAGAACAAGCCACAAAAAGGCACGTACAAACTCCTCAAAAATACCGACCACTCGCTCCTTAAAGTTTCGTCGTTTGAAGAATCTCTCAAAGCGCGTTATCCTTTTTTCAATTCTGAAATTGTAGAAACAACCGTAGAATGGATGAAAAAGCAATAGCCGTTCTTCCGATTTTTGTGGTTTAGTCCAACCGCCCCGCAACCATTCCTCCCAAACCTGTACACCCAATCCAAGAAACTCGTACGTTTGTGGCACAATTTTAAACCACTACGGCTATGTTTCTCATTTTTATCGGTATCATCATTTTGATAGTCGGATTTGCTATCAATACCCCCGCCCTCACTTTTTCCAAGTTTGCTCGCCCATTCAAAATCACGGGGGTTATCGTCATGATATTGGGCTTTCTTACTTCTTGTATTGTCCAGATTGGTGCGGGTAACGTGGGCGTTCAGTCGCTTTTTGGTAAAGTAAGCGACGGCGTACTGACGAGCGGTCTCAATGTCGTCAATCCGTTGGTAAATGTCACCAACGTGGACACCAAAACCCAAAACTACACCATGTCGGCGGTACACGACGAAGGCGAGCAAAAAGGAGACGACGCGATTCGGGTTCTCACTGCCGACGGCCTCGAAGTGATTGTAGATTTGACCGTACTGTACCGCGTCATTCCCACCGAAGCGCCCAAGATTTTGCGCGAGATAGGCCCTAATTACCAAGACAAAATCGTGCGGCCCGTCACGCGCACTCGCATCCGCGACAACGCCGTGAATTATGAAGCTGTGGCTCTGTATTCCAACCGTCGCCAGCAGTTTCAAGACAAGATTTTTGAACAGATTGAGCGTGATTTCAAAGGGCGCGGCCTTCTGTTGGAAAGTATTTTGATTCGTAACATCAACTTGCCTGAATCGGTCAAAAAGACGATTGAATCCAAAATCAACGCCGAACAAGAATCACAGAAGATGCAGTTTGTGTTGAGCAAAGAAAAACAAGAAGCCGAGCGCAAGCGCGTTGAAGCGCAAGGTATCGCTGACTATCAGCGCATTATCTCCGAAAGCCTCACCGATCGCCAGCTTCAATACGAGCAAATCAAAGCCCAAAAAGAGCTTGCCAGTTCGCCCAACTCCAAAATCGTCATCATGGGAGGCAAAGGCAACACACCCGTGATTTTGGGTGATAAGTAAAATATGTTCGCCTTGAGCGGCTTCACGCATTTGTTAGCACTTTCACGATTTCTTTGAGGGCTTTGAGCATTTTGAAGATTTCAAAAATATCGTCTGTCAGCGCATTGAAGCCATCGGTAATGGTGTATTCTTTGCCTGAAAGCACGATCATTTTCCAAATACTGCCGTTGATATAGCAACCATACACTGGCAACAACGAGTCGGTATTGAAAGATTGTCCTACCAACATAGCAGCTAACGCTTGACCAGCAGGATCGCCATCGGGGTCTAACTCTCGTTTGTATTCTTGGAACGCAAAATAGGGGATTTCGGGTTCTCGTCTCCCCGCCGACACAATGCCGTCGGGCTTGCCAAAAAGCAAGTAGTCGCCTACTTCTCCTTTGATGAATCTTTGGGAGTAATGATTAAATTTCTTGGAGGAAAAATTGACCAAGGCAAACACAGGGCCGATGAAGTGAGAATCCAATTCATACTCGTTCCAATCATGAACATTGAAGTCAAGTAAATGACGAAGGTGTAACAAAGATTCTCGCTCAAAATCGGAGATATTGACTGCTATAGCCTTCCAGTCGTCCAAAGCCGACAGCATATCTACCTCTTCTAATCCAAAGGTTTTTTCCAAAAACTTTAGATTACAGTCTTTCAGTGCTTTTTCTATTTTCTCCATATCGAAACCTTGCGCTTCTACTGTCGTTTTACCGACGGTCAGCGATTTTTTGTAAATATACAAAGATACCCAACAATCCTAATTCCCCAAAATGACCAAGATTTACCTTGCTCGCCCCGATTTTAAATGGGGCAACACTCGCTTGGGGTGAAACAGTGGAATTTAACTTACTTCTTTTTCTCTAATGCCTTGATTCGGTCGTTGAGTTGGTAGATATCGTCATTGAGTTGATGGATATAGAGCAGTATTGAAGATACCTGCGCTATCACCTATGGCTACGTTATAGCTGCCTGTGGTGTTAAATCTACCCGCCTCATAACCCACATAACTGTTGAAGTTACCAGTTGAATTAACATTTTCTACCAGCATATCCACCCGATTTATTTTTTGTTCATCGTCATCCAGATTGGATTCGCTTTTCAATAGATTGATAATGAAAATGTTACGTTTGAGTAAAACGCTCAAAAAACCTTCAAGAATAGAAAGATTAGCCTTCTATCTAAGAAGTCGTTTTAAAGCCCAATCAAAGCTAACAAGTGTACGGGTGATGGTTCTAAAAATTTACTTCAAAGATAATAATATCAATTTAGCTTCACGGCCTCTGTCTCAAAGCCTCCTGCGATACGCGCCGTGATGTGGCGGGTACGGTGGATGGTTTCGACCAACAGCGGGTGCTTAGGCTGCGCCAAAAGTGCCATCAAGTCTTCGATACTGTCTTTGAAAAGGTAATTAACGGGCAACTGATACCGCTCCCCTGTTTCGGTATGAAGCACCACCATGGGCTTTACTTTTCCTTCGGCAGAGAGCTTGCCATATAGTTTGCGCGTGGCCGACAATGACTCGTCAGTGGCCTGTAAATCAAGCGTTTCTACGGGAAGAGTTTGGGTGTTTTTGTAAGCCAAGCGCACATCCAAATCTTGGAGCAAAGCCCGCAGGTGAAGCGTGTCTTTGCCCGTGCGGATACGCTCGCGCAGCGATTGGCGTATCAGATACGTGATGGCGTGGGTCACGTCCAGCCCTATTTCAGCCATTTGCTTGAAAATCAGCGACGTAGGCGACATCCCTGGGAGCGTGTTGGGGTCGTGGAGCAGTACGCGCCCGTCGGGTGTGAGGAAGCCGTCAATCCTGGCCACGGTGTTCATACCCAGTTTTTCAAACACCAACGCAATATTGTACTGAATCTTTTGGTTGTTTTCGAGCGATGTTTGTACGGGAATCCGCTTGCGGGTGACGTTGAGTTTGTATTTGGTTTTGAAGTCAAAGGTTTGCTCTTCGTCGAGTTTGGCGATTTCGGTAGGTGGCAAAGCAATGACCGTGCCGTCGTCGTCTTGAACTACCCCGCACGAAAACTCCTGCCCCACCACAAACTCTTCCAACAGCACCTGATCCTCGGCATTGAGTGACAACAGGGTACAGTCGTTATTAAGTAGTGAGCAGTAATCGTTTAGTTTTTCGATAAGTTGGGTGGGCGTGTAGAGTATTTCGCTCGTTTGTTGGAGTTGGAGCGGCAAGCCTGCCCCTTCATCGAGATTGGCCATGCGTTGGGCAAAAGCACGTTTTTCGTCGTCAGAAAAACCATTCCATTGCTCGGCTTTGACTTGCACCGCAAAAAAGCATTGATTCATGGCACTCACAAACGCCTCCACGTTGTCTTGTTTTACAATCGAAACCCCAATCGAAGAGCCTTGGTGCG
>JALOLW010000407.1 GCA_025455795.1 Spirosomataceae bacterium | reverse complement strand
TGTACCACGCTTTGCCCACGTAATGCGCGTACTCGTTGCGCAAGTCCCAGTTGCTCGGCACGGGCATTTGGTCCCAGTTTTGGGTCGAAAAATCGGGCTCGAACCAGCCTTCTGTTTCGCCACGGTCAGTAGGGTCAGTGCGAAATGCCCAGGTGCCGTTGAGGGTTTCTTGGATTGTTTGCGTTTTAAACGCGGACATTTGTTGATGCGCGTTTAAAACGCGCGGCTCGGGGGGTAGGGTTGCAAACGCAAACCAACTTGTTCCCAACGTCGAAATGATAAAAAATAGAGCAACGATTCGGCTTTTGCGAAACGGAACGAGGGCAGCAAGTAAAACCATGATAGAAATGATGAAAGTAGGTAATGCGCCTTTGGTCGTAATGATGCTTAATGTCAAGAGAATCAGCCCCGTAAAAACCAGCGACCACGCAATAACGCGAAGCCCGAAGCGGTTTTGTTGGATGGTTTCTTGGGCTATTTCGGATTGCAAATCGGCAACAGCAGTTGCGCTGGTCGGAATTTGCAATTCCGACCCACTGAGCAGCGGATTTGCAATCCGCTGATGCCGCGACGAAGCCCACCATTCAAACGCGGCCAAGAGAAGCAGCGGCAAGCCTACACCGAGGATATTTTCGGCGGCGCGACTGAGTTTGAAATCAAATAAAACGGGAGTCAAGATTTTGAAAATCAGGTTGGTAGTAAGCGAAACACCCGTAATCCAAAGTGTGGCCGTACCCGTGAGACGTTTGGAAAACAACGCCCACAGCGGCGGCGCGAGCAGCGGCCCACCCGTGATGGCCGCCACGCTCAAAATGACATTGACAATCCCGCCCACATAAGGTACCAACAACGCCACGATAATCATGCCCACGCCGAAGCCCCACGACGATAGCCGCGCCACGCGCATCAGTTGTTTATCCGTGGCCTGTGGCCTCAGCCAGCCTTTGTAAATATCGTTGGTAAACACCGCCGACACCACATTGAGGGTAGTATTGGCACTGGCCGATGTTGAAAAATACATTCCCGTCAGCATGAGTCCGAGTAGCCCAGGCGGTAGTACCAGCTTGCACATCATCAGGTAGGCATTTTCGGTGTCAAGCCCTTGTAAATCAGGGTTAATACTGTGGTAAATCATGGGTGGAATCATCCAAATAACGGGGCTGATAAGGTACAAACCCGCAAACAAATAGGCCACTTTTCGGGCTGATTTTGGGCTGTCCACGCTGGTGTAACGTTGCACAAAAGTCCAGTTGCCGCCGATGTAGCATATATGATAAAACAAAAAAGCCACGATAAAACCGAGGGTGTATTCGCCGCTGATTGGCGCAAAAAAATCGGAGGGAAGTTTTTGTAAAATAGCGGCTTGGCCGCCCGCTTCGTCGAAAGCCAACGGCAGCAAAATCAGTACAGCCGCAGTAAGCACCACAAACTGTAAAATGTCGGTAACCATGACTGCCCAAAGCCCGCCTAACGCGGTGTAGGCAATCATAAAAAGCCCCAACACAATGGTACTCTCGACCAACGGAAAGCCCAACGAACTGCTCACCAACTTGGCCACTGGATACAACACCGTGCCTTTGATAAAGAGCGAAACCAAGATAAAAATATAGACGTAGGTTTTTTGAACACGGTCGCCCAAGCGGTTTTTGATGTACTCAGCGGCGGTCAAAACGCGGGTTTGTTTCCAACGCGGGGCCAAGAAAAGTCCCGTAATGACGGCGGCCACGCACATGGTCCACTGAATGGTAATGGCCACCCAACCGTGCTTGTACGCAATACTCCCCCAGGCCACAAACGTACCCGCCGAGAAAAAACTCATGAACAACGACAAACCGCCCACAAACCACGGCACGGCCTCTCCTCCCGCAAAAAACGATTTAAGATTGCGGCCAGTGCGCATAAAAAGCACGCCGATTCCGACCAAAAAAGCCGAAAAAACGAAAATCACAATGGTGTCAATTACGGAGCTCAAAATCTGTTAGTTTTGTGGTTTAAAAATTTGCGTATGCACTACCCCAGTTATACTTTTTTTAACGAACCTAATACTACCGAATATCATTTTGAAAGTATCGGTAGCAATGGCATCATTCACAAAATTGTTGTATTCTCTGAAGCTGTTCCTCATTTATTTATTTTCAATTTGGGCTTGGCCGATTTAGATTCGAAAACAGGTGAAATGAGCGATATGACAGTGAGTAACAACGGTGATACACACAAAATTTTAGCAACTATTTTTCAGATAACCGTTGATTACTGTCAAAAGAATCCCAATCATTTGATTGCCTTTGAAGGTACTAACCTTGCCCGCAATCGCTTGTATCGAATGGCTATCAATCATGCTTTTGATGATATTAGTGAATACTTTCTTTTGTATGGTTTTTCAGAGAACATCTGGGAAAAATTTGAAAAAAATAAGGATTATGAAATTTTTTGGCTAAAAGAAAACAATGATTTAAATTCGTTAAAAAAGTAACTATGAAAACACAATCGGCTTCTCCACTTTCTACTAAGCCCAAACAATACTTGCGGGCAGATGGTACACCCCTATTTGACAAAAAAATCGCCAAGATTAAGGAGGTCATCACTAAGTACGGCCTTCCTGATACTCCAAAAGATTGATAAAATCTGCAAATCAGCGAGTTCATCTTCTTAGTTTCACTTGAATATTGTACGACAAATCGCTGTCGTCTTTGTCGTTTTTCTCTTTTACGGCCAAAAACAACACGCTGGGGCGGCCATTTTCGAGCCAAATTTGCGGTTGGTCGAGGCGGTGCAGCGGCTTCGTAACGCGCCCGTCGGCCCATTTGATTTCAAATTTTGACACCAAATCGTTTTTAGCCACTTTCCAATCAAGCCCGTCTTCCGATTCAAACAACAGCAGTACTTCTTTGCCATGTTTGGAAAACAGCCCCACGTAGTCTTTCACGATGGCGTAGAGCTTGCCGTTTTGCGACCAAATAAAATTGTCATCGGTCGGAAACTGCGTGGTAGCATCGCCAAAAACCGTAACGGGTTGCTTCACAAACGGTCCGATGGGACTACTACCGAGCGCGACGTGCATTCTGACTTTGCCCCCAAAAGGCATTTTACCTTCTGATACCCCTTTGTAAATCAGCACGTATTGGCCGTCTTTTCGCCGCGCTACGGTGGGCGAGTTGGTCAGCAGGTGGTCAGTGCCGTTGGGGGTGGGTTCAATGAGTGGCTTGTCAAACCGCCGCCACGGCCCAGCGGGGTGGTCGGCCACGGCTACGCCCGCCCGTTGGTGGTTGCGGTGAATCCACCAGCCTTCTCGGGTGCCATCTTGCGGGCCGTAATTGCCCGAGTAGTAAAGATAATATTTGCCCTCAAACTCCTGAATCAACGGATTATGCAGGTTGTCGGCATCCCAAAAACCCTTTCTTGGCTCCATGCCTTTGGCCTTGCCGTGTACTTCCCACGGACCGAGTGGTGATTTGGAAGTAGCATGGGCGATTTCAGAATGTGTTACCCAAGCGTCGAAACCGTATTTTTTTTCCCAACGAGCAAACAGCAGATGATACAAGCCATCTTTTTTGACTACTCCCCCACCCCAAATAAACCAATCGTCTGACCGCAGCACCGAATGTGGCTGCACGGATTGCATCATTTGCCCAAAATCCATGTCTTTTTCTTTGCCTTCTACTTGCGGAAGAACAAGGGCTAACAGCGTACTCTGTTCGATAAATTGTCGTCGGTTCATATTTTGAGTGCTTCTCGGATGTCCAATAAATACATTTGTCGGCGGCGTTCAAAATCCACTTGCATTCCCAAAATATACCTGCCTGTGGGGTCAAATTGATGCTTGTCGTAGTAGCCAAACCAGTGAAACTTGTGGCCTTTGGTCAAAGCCCGCACGGGAACATCGGCCAGCCGAAGCCCGCTGCCAACGGTGGCCAAACCCACCGCCGAAGATTTCAAAAATTGACGACGCG
>JALOLW010000406.1 GCA_025455795.1 Spirosomataceae bacterium | reverse complement strand
ATAAAAGTTTGTATAATAATTTTGTTCAGGAAATTTAAAAAATAAACATTGAAATTGTTTATGGCTAACAACCACTGGAATTACTGGTAATGGTCTGGCTACGCAGTGCATGCTCGGATTAAGTGATAAGACGAAAAGACAGCAGTAGCCTGTGTAATTTGCGTACTGTTAGATAGTAGAATCAGTCATCAGTAGAATTTTCTGCCGATATCTGATGTTGCCCTTTTTTGCGATTGACTACACATATTAAAACTGCACGTATGTAAACGTCCTGTAAACTGTTAATAGAATATGGTGGTATCTACCTTGACACCGACGTGCTTGTTCTCAAGTCGTTCGATCCACTTCGCCAGTACTCGGCGGTTATGGGACGTGAAACCGAGAACAAACTCAACAACGGCGTCATTCCTATTTATGAACCAGGCTTGGAGACACTTTTTCACCGCAACGTAGCCGAAGGACGTTTAAAGTTTACAACTGACCTCAAAGAAGGCATCAAAGGCGCACCCGTGATATTTTTGGCCTTGCCCACGCCTCCTGGCGAAGACGGTTCGGCAGATTTGAAGTACATTTTGAAAGTAGCCGATGACCTTGGCCAAATCATGGAAGAATACGCCGTGATAGTAGATAAAAGCACTGTACCCGTAGGCACTGCCGAAAAAGTACACGCCGCCGTAGCCAAAAACGCCAAAGTTGACTTTGACGTGGTATCCAACCCCGAATTTTTGCGCGAGGGCGTGGCCGTCGAAGACTTCATGAAGCCCGACCGCGTGGTGGTAGGTACCAAGTCAGAAAAAGCCAAGAAGGTGATGGAAAAACTCTACGCGCCACTCGTGCGCCAGGGCAATCCCGTGATTTTTATGGACGAACGCAGTGCCGAAATGACCAAATACGCCGCCAATTCGTTTTTGGCGATGAAGATTACGTTTATGAACGAAATCGCCAACCTCTGCGAACTCGCAGGCGCCGACGTGGACAATGTCCGCAAGGGCATCGGTACCGACAGCCGCATTGGCAAGCGTTTCTTGTTTGCGGGCATTGGCTACGGGGGGAGCTGTTTCCCAAAAGACGTGCAAGCGTTGGCCAAAACCTCAGAAGAATACAATTATGACTTCAAGGTGTTGAAATCGGTGATGGAAGTCAATGCGGAGCAAAAAACCAAAATGATTCCGTTGTTGAAAAACCACTTCGGAGGCGATTTGAAAGACAAGCGAATTGCGGTATGGGGGCTTTCGTTCAAGCCTTACACCGATGACATCCGCGAAGCACCCGCCCTCGAAAACATTCAAATCCTGCTCAACGAAGGGGCCAACGTCATAGCCTACGACCCCGAAGGCATGGAAAACGTTAAAAATCACGTTTTTGGCAACAAAATCACTTATACCCACACGCCCTACGCCGCTTTGGACGATGCCGACGCGCTGATGATTTTTACGGAATGGCCGCAGTTCCGCACGCCTGATTTTGATAAAATGGCCCTGTTGATGAAAAACAAGGTTATTTTTGACGGTCGCAACGTCTATGAACTTGACCAGATGCGCGAGTTTGGCTTTACGTACTATTCGATTGGTAGAGAAGTAGTTAAATAAAAAGCCCCCAACCCCAGAGGGGCTTTGTTGATTCCAAAAAAATAACAATAATAGCCCCCCTCTGGGGATGGGGGCTTGATTTTTTATCATGAAAAGAGTTCTTATCACTGGCGCGGCGGGCTTTTTGGGGTCGCATTTGTGCGATAGATTCATCAAAGAAGGGTTCTATGTCATTGCAATGGACAACCTCGTAACGGGAGACCTGCGCAACATCGAACACCTCCGCTCAAATCCAAATTTTGAGTTTATTCACCACGATATTTCAAAACATATTGTGATTGATGGCGAACTGCATTACATCCTCAATTTTGCCTCTCCTGCCAGCCCGATTGACTACCTCAAAATCCCCATTCAAACCCTTAAAGTAGGGTCTTTGGGAACGCACAACTGCCTTGGTTTGGCGCGGGCCAAAGGGGCAAGAATTTTGGTCGCTTCTACCTCTGAAGTCTATGGCGACCCGCTTGTTCACCCCCAAAACGAAGAATACTGGGGTCACGTCAATCCCGTAGGCTTGCGCGGCTGCTACGACGAAGCCAAGCGTTTTCAAGAAGCCATTACGATGGCCTATCACCGCCACCACGGCGTAGAGACGCGCATCGTACGTATATTCAATACCTACGGCCCGCGTATGCGGCTCAACGACGGGCGCGTGTTGCCCGCGTTTATCGGGCAAGCCCTGCGTGGCGAAGACCTCACCGTATTTGGCGATGGCTCGCAGACGCGCTCTTTTTGCTACGTGGACGACCTCGTCGAAGGTATCTATCGCCTTTTGATGAGCGACTGCGTCGAGCCTGTCAATGTGGGCAACCCTGCCGAAATCACCATTGGGCAGTTTGCCGAAGAAATCATCAAACTGACGGGTACGACCCAAAAAGTAGTCTATAAGCCACTCCCCCAAGATGACCCGAAGCAGCGTCAGCCGGATATTCGCAAAGCCAAAGAAGTGCTGGGATGGGAACCGAAAGTCTCGCGGGCAGAAGGCTTAAAAATTACTTACGAATACTTCAAAAATCTCCCCGAAGACCGCCTCTACGAAGAGACCCATCATCGGGATTTTAAGAAATAGAAAATGTCAATATTGTCATTCCGATAGCCAAAAAGCCCCAAAGCGACATCGTTTTGGGGCTTTTTGATGAAAATAAAAATTTCTTTCATTTGGATTAAAGTGTTTTTGATAACTTTACGACTCTTTCAAAACTTCTCCTTTTACCCTAAACGCTGATAATCATGGATTTAGCAAAAGAATTTCAAGAAGCGGTAAGCACCTCTAAAACCTTCTCAAAAGGCTCCAACGACGATAAGCTGACCCTTTACAAACTCTACAAACAAGCCACCGACGGCGACGTGAGCGGCAGTCGTCCGGGGATGTTTGACATGGTAGGGCGCGCCAAGTGGGATGCGTGGGCGTCGGTCAAAGGAATATCCAAAGAAGACGCCATGAAAAAATACGTCGAAGCAGTCAAAAATTTAGGAGCGAAGCACTAAAAAACAGATTCCCTCATTGATTTTGCTACCTGTTAATTTTGACTCCAACCCAAACTAAAACCCGATGAAACAGACCCTACGCTTTTTATTGGCTGGTGTTTTGGCCTTGTGTTTGGATGGCGATTACGGGCAAACCACTCGCTGCCACGGAGATACCATCGTAGGAGATGCCATCGGGCAGTTGCTCGACCAGTGTCCGCTACGCACGCAATTTGACGAGTCTTCGGTGAAGGTGTTTTGGGAGAAGTTGGTCGGACTACAAATTGCTTCGCGCACGTCGCACCTGTATGTCGAAGACAAAATACTGTTTCTTCAATTGGATTCCGCGCCCTTGACCAACGAGCTCGTAATTGCCAAACGCAAACTCATCGAATCGCTCAATCGCGAGTTTGGCTATGAATTGATTACCGATACTTTGTTTGTATAAAAATGTCTGCAATGGTAAATCAATGATTTTAATAGATAAAACTCTTAGTGAAGACACCTTAGATTTACTCGTAAGTTTGGTAAGAAAACTAAACGAACCGCTACAGGTCTATGCTTATGATATTAATGTTCCTAATATTTTTGCTGCTATTAGCTCCGTTGTTTGTAGTTCTGGGGAATGCATTTATTTGAATGCAGGTAACGACGACGCATTAGAGATTAGATATAAATGGTTTGACAGTATTAGTTCTGGTGATACCTACCAAATTAGCATCAATAATATAAACCCTAACAAAATAAACAGCTACCAATTTTTCAAAGAAAACCGAGGGAAATTTTCTCACCTTTTGAATTGTAAAAATATTGAGATTTATGGTCGAGAAATGATTGTTCAAATTGCTGATGCAAAGGAAAGAGCATTTTTAGAAACACATCTCGGAGGCATTGAAGCAG
>JALOLW010000405.1 GCA_025455795.1 Spirosomataceae bacterium | reverse complement strand
TGGCGTTGCTGTTGATGTACAACAAAAACTTTTGGGTGGGCGTATGCGCCACGCTTGTCATGCCGCTGTACGCGCTCATCAGCCGCGAGCAGTCGCGCCGACAGAAGCAGATTCGGCGCAATATTCAGCAGTTTCGGGAAGAAAAAGCCAATACGTTGTTCAGCTTGATTGAGTCTATTTTTGTGGTAAAGTCTTTTGTAAGAGAAAGTTACGAAACCGACCGCCAACGCCAACTGACGCACTCGCTCGTAGAAAGCGAAATAAAACACCACCGCACCAACTACCTTTTCGACGGCCTCAAAAGCATGGCCGAGCAGTTGGGCGTGGTGATGGTATTTGTGGTTACGATTTATTTTGTGCTAAACCAACAAATGACCGTTGGGGCCATACTGCTGCACATCATGCTTTTCAACAACGTGTCGGCGCCCGTGCGCCACCTCCACCGCATCTACGACGAATACAGCGAAGCCCTCACCTACGCCGAAGGGTTCTTTGACATGATTGAAAATGATACGTATTTGGAAAGTCGAGCTGGTCGGGATTTGCACTGGGGCGACATTCGCTCCGCTACTACACCCGTCCGCATTGCAAATGCAGACGAGCTGCTAAGAGGTCATTTCCAAATGCAAGCCGTTGATTTTGTGTATCCCAACGGCAAGCAAGCCCTCAAAAAGGTCAGTTTTGAACTACGCCCCAACCAGACCACCGCGCTCGTGGGGCTGTCGGGGGCGGGCAAAAGCTCGGCCATGAATATTTTGGCGGGTTTTTATGCTCCCACCCACGGCCAATTGTTGCTCGACGGCCAGCCCCTCTCCCACTACGACCCGCATTGGGTACGTGAAAACGTGGGTTTGGTAATGCAAAAAAACCACATTTTTTCGGGAACGATTGAACAAAATATCCGTTACGGAAAACTCAATGCAACCCCCGAAGAAATCGTAGAAGCCGCCCAAAAAGCCAGCCTTCACGAGCAGATTTTGCAAATGCCCAAAGGCTATGAATCGGAAGCCAAAGCCCTCTCGGGCGGGCAGCAGCAGCGCATTGCTATTGCGCGGTTGTTTTTGAAAAATCCCCCCATCATTTTCTTGGACGAACCCACTGCCAGCCTTGATGCCATCACCACCGAGCAAATCAAAGACAGCATAGAGGCCATCAAAAAAGACCGTACCGTGCTGATTATCTCGCACAACATCAGCCAAATCATGGATGCTGACCAGATTTATGTCATGCAAGAGGGCGAAATCGTAGGCAGTGGCACGCACGAAAGTCTCTACGCCGCAGGCGGCCTCTACCGCGACATCATTGACTCCAACGCCCGCACCCTCAACATCGGGCGACTGGCCGCTACGGTGGGGCTTTAAAAACATTAGATAGTAGAACTCATTGGCTTCTTAGGCTAAACCGTGTCAAACCCTCAACGCCTTAACCATGAACCGACTTTTGAAAATAAGTGTGTGGGCATCCGTCGCCGCTTATATGTTTTTTGTCATCTTCAACAATCTATTTGATTACAACTCCAACTATCAGTATATCAGCAATGTAGCCTCAATGAACGATGTATTTGAGGGCAATGTCCACACTTGGCGGTCGCTCCAATCGTCCGCGTTGCATCATGCCATGTTTGCCATGATTATTTTATGGAAAACCACCATCTTTGGGTTGTTGGCAGCAGGCACTTACCAAATGTACCGACACCTAAACGACGATAAAGACGCCTTTGAAAACGCAAAAAAATACGCCCAATGGGGATTGGGCGTGGGCGTATTGTTATGGTTTTTGGTGTTTGTAGCCGTAGGCGGCGAGTGGTTTTTGATGTGGCAATCCAAAGATTGGAACGGCCAAGAAGTAGGTTTCTCATTGACCATTTGCTTTTTGTTGTTTGCCAATTACCTCCACCAAAAAGACACATAGCCTCAATACCGCATGGCCCAATAAGGGTTGCGTTGGGCTTTGATACTCTCAAAAATGTGCTTTTTGATGAGTTGGTTGTAGTCATTGTTGGTGATTTTTTTACCCTTCATTTTGGGCAATTTTAGCTCGTCAGGTACGGCTTTAAGTTCGATTTTGGTAGCCGTCACGACCACGTCGCCGTCGTTGAGGTCAAGCTCCAAAATCGCGCCAGGCAGCCCCGAATACCGCTCTGGGCCTACGCCTACGGGAATATCTTGGGCAAACCAAGCCGTGATTTTCTGGTTTTTGATGGCGTCAAAAGTTTCGGCTTTCATGCACACGTAGCCGCCCACGTCTTTGATTTGGTTTTGAATGCGCCAGTTGAACGTTTGGAGTGAGTCTTCGAGCAAAAACGTCTTGCCGAGCATTTCGTGGTGTTCAATCTGTTTTTGTTGGTCAAAATTACGATGAATCAAGTAGTCGTCTTGCCGCCAAGTCCATTGACCGTCTTCGCTTTCGCCTTGCTCTTTGGCGTAAGTGTAAATGCTCTGCGTTTCGTCAAAAACCAACTTCATCGGAATCCCAGGGCGGTCTTCCCACTGCTTAGAGGTGAGCATCATGCGGTCTTTTTCTTCTTTGCTCAAAAACGACAACCGCGACGTCACTTTCGTCCAGGAATACTTGTAATCGTAGGTGATTTTGCCCGCAGTTTGGCCGTGAGCACAGTAGGTAACGAGCAATAGACAGCAGGCCGTTTTTAGTAGGTAGTGTATCGTTTTCATTGGACATTTGTTTTGATTTTAGACCATAAAGGCGGATTCGGAAATCCCGACGAGTGTGACATTCGACACTCTGCATTCTACCCTCGACACTTAGAAGAATCCTCCTCGGCGTTTGAGGGTTGTGTTCATGCCGCGCATATTGTACGTAAAACTCAACATCGCGTATCGCGCCAACGTCTGCACTTTTTCTTGCGATACAAAGTTTTGATTGGCAAACTGACTGATGCCTAAGTTGCGGTTGAACGCATCGTACAGCGACAGACGCAACTCGGCCTTTTTGGCTTTGCCCAAAATCTTGTAAATCGAGGCGTTCATAATCGGCAGGCGTTGGTCAAGATTGAAACGATTGTTGATAAAAATTCGATAGTCCAAATTGGTATTGATAAAAATATCTTTGGGCAGTTTGATGTTCATCGTCGCGCCGTAAGTATGGTTCAAAATACGCATATTTTGGGCGGTATTGACCGAGAAGCGCGAGTTCGTAATGCCCCAGTTGGCGTTGGTATAAAGCGTGAAGTTGTCGCTTGGCGTGAGGTCGAGGCGCAGGCCAAAGCGGTAGTTTTCGCTGTTGTTTTCGTTGAGTACACCATTGATATACGTCAAGTTTTGGCTAATGTTGGGGTTGAAATTGAAATTTATGGTGCTTTTGGTTTTTTTCAACGGAAACCCAAAATTCGCCCATGTTCCGAGGCTTTGCCCACCCGTGATGTTGATAGGTTTGGTGACGGTGACGAGCGTTTTGTCATCAACTTCCTGATTATAAACAACTTGATTGACGTTGTAAGTATAATATATATTGAAGTTGAGACTTGTAAAACTTGCGGGGTTGAACATGTTGTAGCCAAGGTTGATGTTGTGCGTCACAGCGGGCAGCAAGTCAGGGTTGCCTTGACGGATGAAAAGCGGGTTGCTGTTGTCTATCACGGGTTGCAAATCACGAATACTCGGTTGATTGACATTGACATCATAGCCCGACCACAGATAGCGGTTGTTTTTCAAATCCAGATTGACGGAGGCATTGGGAAGCCAAGCCGTAAAAGTGCGGTTTACATTGGCAAAGGCCGTAGGGTTGAGTCCGAGCGCAAAGCGGCCATCCAACTCAAAACGCTGCCCCGCCAAGCCTGCCGAGAAGTTGAGACCCTTGAACGAATACCGCAGCCCCGACCCCAAGCGGGCAAAAGTGATGGTATTGTCAAAAAACGTACTCAAACTATCTACCCCTACGCGCCGTCCCGCGTCTTTGGCCAAATCAAAGGCATCTCGGTCCACGTTGTTGGCGCGGCG
>JALOLW010000404.1 GCA_025455795.1 Spirosomataceae bacterium | reverse complement strand
TGCCAGGAGAAGGGGGCAGTACATAGTCCCTCTCCTGACAGGAGAGGGATTTAGGGTGAGGTTGAATATACGTACCACAAAAATTGTCAGAGAACGATAATAAATACATGCTCATGCCGCTTGTCAAAAATTGTTTGCATCTTGGGCGTTGTCGCGTATTTTTGTGGACAAATCACACAAAACAGCCAATCCAATGAACCCTCTCCGCACTTTTCGATTGTTGCCCACTTGCGCGCTCGTCGGCGTGGGTACGCTGATCCTTGTCCTGTCAAGCTGCTCGCCCCAATTGCTTCAGCTCCGCCCCGTGTCGGGCGATGTGGCCTGGATAGAAGGCCGCGAAGTGACCCGCGTAGCACAAAACGGCTTGGTGGTCGTGGCGTCGTATGAGTTTGAAGACCAGCGACACATAGTGATGGATGTAGAAATCAAAAACCGCACCAACGCCCCACTTACGGTCAATCCCAACGACTTTCACTATCTGCCTTTTGGCGCAGCAAGCGACACCCTGCCCAACCTCATCAATCCCGCTTTTCATCAAGTACACCACGCAGCCGACCCCGAAGCAAAAATCCGCCAAGCAACGCTCGATATGAAGCGTGAGAAAAATCGGCTCATTGCGATGAGCGTACTCAACGGCGTGCTTCTGGTAGCAACCGTGGCGAGTGACATCAAAAGTGCGTCCAAAGACCAAAATTGGCAACGCAGAGCTGGGGCGCGGGTAGCGCACGACCAAGCCTACAATGCCCTGATGCAAAAGCAAGCTATAGACATCAATTATTACCATGCTCGCAAAGACCAACTGACCCACGAGCGCAGCAACTGGCAAAATCTCGCCCTCCGCACCACCACCGTGGCCGTGGGCGAATCGGTGCGTGGACTGGTGTTTTTGCCCAAAGACAAGCGTGCGTCGTACCTGTTGATGAATTACCGTTCCCCCGCCGACTCGTCGCTCGTTCCCGTCAAATTCTCGCAAGAAATCGTCAAAGCCAATCCGTGATTCTGACCAATTACCACAGTCATAGCCATTACTGCGATGGCAAAGGCTCTCTCGAAGAGCAGGTACAAGGTGCCATGGCCCAAGGGCTTTCGGCATTTGGGTTTTCGTCGCACTGCCCGTTGCCTTTTGACAATCAATGGAGCATGAAAGCCGAGCGACTGCCGCAGTATTTGGCCGAAACCCCGCAGCTCGCCGAAAAGTATAAACACCAAATCCAACTCTACATTGGCCTCGAAATAGATTTTTTGCCCGATATGCCCCCCAATCCGCTTTGGGAAGGAAAGTTAGATTTCTCCGTGGGGTCGGTGCATTACTGTGGCCTCAATCAAGCCGAACAGCCCTGGGAGATAGACGGGAGTTCGGTGGCGTTTTTGGCGTGCTTGGACGCGCTCTACGGCGGCGATATTCAGGTGGTTATCAAAAAATACTACGCACTGATTCGCCAGATGGTGACCACGATGAAGCCTGATATAGTGGGGCATTTGGACAAAATCAAAATCCACAACGCCGCCCGACCGTTGTTTGCCGAAACCGAAAGCTGGTACGTGGAAGAAGTAGAACATACCCTTCGGGTCATTGCCCAAGCGGGACTCATGGTAGAACTCAACACGCGCGGTATCTATAAAAAAGGCTTGGAACTTTATCCTTCTCCTTGGATAGTACGCCGTATGAAGGAGTTGGACGTTCCTATCTGCATCAATTCTGACAGCCACCGCCCCGAAGAAATCACAGCTTCTTTTGACTACGCCCACGCCTGTGCACGTGCAGCAGGCTACCAAACCAAGCGCGTGTTGCTCGCCCACAATTGGCAAGATGTGCCTCTGTAAGTGGTTTTTGTCATCTTTGACCAGCACTTCGTCACTTTTCACGCCAAGTATCAGGCATTTCATCCCCTAAATCAGTCTATTCGTAAAATTTTCTTTTCGGGATGCAACCTTGTCATTTACCTTTGCATCATTAAAAAGAACAAACGAAGCTCGCGCCTTTAAAACAGCCAAAAATTGTCCGATAGTTAATACAAAATGTACGGTTTCGGACAGTTTTTTGAAAACAAAAAATAATTAAAATATTGATTTTCAAATAGTTGATTCACTGGCACGGGTTTTGAAATAAATAATACAACAGCCAAATGTAACTTTTGAAAACGACCGCAGTATTATTAACAGCCATTTTGAAAATATTTAGTTTTTACAGCCATGAAAACAAATCCTCGGAACTCGCTCACTTGATTACCCCTTTGCATCAAAGTCATCAACCACTTATCCTCTCTAACAGCCTTTGATGTACTTTGTATTGCATAGTACCAATTAAAACAAGCATCTTTGCAACGTCAATTAGACACACAGCCATCGAAAACAAAAACAGCCAAAAAAACAAAAACAAAATAATCAACTAAAAAACAGCCAAAATCATGAAAACCATCATCACAACACTCGCCTGCGCTTTTGTATTGTCGTCAACCGCTTTTGCTTCTGACCCCACCGAAGACAAAAAAGCCCAACCTCTCAAAGTGGGAGCGTTTGCTACCAAAGATGCCAAAATCCAAATGGCCGTTCGTAAAGGCACTGCTGAAAAAGCTACCATCAAGCTGATGGATGCCAAGAAAAACGTACTGCATCAAGAATTGATGGGCAAGAAGTCAGAAAAGTTTGACGCTCGTTTCGATATAAGTGCCTTGCCAGTAGGTGTTTATACGATTGAAATCGCCACCGCAACGGAGAAAATTCAAAAGCAAGTAAGCGTGACCACTGAGCAGAAGGAAGAAACAACCGAAAGAAAAATCCAACTCAACTAAGTGGTGGTTTACTATCATCGGTTCAAGTAAAAAAAGTAGTTTCAAAACAAATCATTACAATCAAAAACAGCCAAAATCATGAAAACGTACATCAAATCAATCGCTTGCGCTTTGGCGCTCACTACTACGGTAGCTTTTGCTCACCCAACCGAAGAAAAAAAGCCTGCTAACTTTGAAGTAAGTGCTTTTGTTTCAGCCGACAACAACATCCGCGTTGCCATCAAAAAGAACGTACCTGAGCGCGTGCAGGTGTCACTCCGCGACGCGAGCGGCAATATCATTTACAGCCACAATTTGACCAAAAAAGACATGAGCTACGCGGCCAAGTTGGATGTAAGCGACCTCAACGACGGCGTGTATCAACTCGAAATTGTTTCGGGTGCAGAACGCATCACCAAAAAACTCAACCTGTCGTCAAAGCAAGTAGAAGTACAACGCAAAGTGACCGTGCAGTAGGGGTTTTATAAATGCGCGAATGCAGAAATAGGGAAATGTAGAAATGCGTAATTGCAGAAATAGGGAAATGCGTAAATGGTTTAGAATCATTTACGCATTTCTTCATTTCTGCCCTCTTTCATTTCCTCCCTCCGCCATTTCTTCATTTTCTACGCCCCGTCTGCCCGATTCTACACTTTGTCGGGTTTGAGTAGGAAAAACCATCACTGTATTCGTAGTTTTGTGCTATTCAAAATTGGTAAAAATTATACCTCAAACCGAAATAGCAGTGAGACAAACACGCATCAATAAAACCGAAATCATCATGTGGGTTGTGGGGGTTGGCTTCATGATTTTGATGAATACCAATCTCAAAACGGGCGAAATCAACTGGATTTGGACGGTTGCTGTGGGCGTGTCGGCGTGGATAATAAGTGAGTTGCAAGGCTACATGGTGCCACGAGTCATGCAGCGCGTGTCCAAATGGTCAGTTCAAAAAACGCTCGGTATTTACGCACTCCTGTCGGTGACAGTGGCATTGGTGGTGGGTAGTACAACGGTTTTTATCGTGGGATTGATAGACGATAAAGATTTTACGTTGAGGACATACATATCGAGTGGTATGATTTACATTATTATGACGTTTGCGTTTACATCTGTACCGATGATTACGGCCATTGTCAATAATTGGAAAGGGTCGCTATTGCAAGAACAACAACTCAAAGAAGCC
>JALOLW010000403.1 GCA_025455795.1 Spirosomataceae bacterium | reverse complement strand
CCCGTCGCCCACCACAAAGCCGTAGTAGGTTTGTTTGTCTTTGGTTTGGATAATCCACGGTTCGTAGCCAAAAGCCATGCTCGCGCTGGGGTTGATGATGGCATCGAGCAAGCCATTTTTGTCAAACTTTTTGCCAATCAACGACAAGTCAGGGCCGATTTCTTTACCATCTTCGCCAAAACGGTGGCAAGTGGCGCAGTTGGTGATAAATACTTGCTTGCCTTTGGCGGCATCGGCGGGCATGGTGCTGGCCAAACTCACCGATAGCCCCCGCCCACTCGGACGCGGAAAATAGTCGCCCGCCATCATACGGATGCTGCGGTCGGGGTTGTTGAAAATATGCTCGGCAATGGTCGCTTTCAGTTCTTTGGGGGTTTTTCCTTCTGCCGCTTGGGTGAGGAGGAGTTTGCCACCGTAAGTATCCAAGGCCAACGTTTGGGCGGCACTCTCGCGCTGGGCTTTCAGGGCTTTGGTGTTGAGCAACGTGGCGTTGAGTTGCAGCATTTTCTTTTGTTGCGGCGTGAGTTGGGTAGCGGTGGCTTGTTGCCAATCAAGCAGGTCAGCCCAATCGTTGTTTTTGCGGAAATTGACCCAATAAAACGCTTGGTCGGCTACGTCTTTGAGCGGGTTTTTGGAGAGTTCGAGCATGGCCTGTGCCGCCGCTTTGTCTTTGATAAAAGCCAAAGCCGTGATGGCGCGCTTGCGCTCTTCGGGAAGTAATTTGCCAGACTTTGCCCTGATTTTCAAATCGTTGATAGCCGCTTTGGGGTGTATCCGCCACGTGAGCCACGCCTGCGTGGGTGTCCATTGGGTAGGGTCTTGCGGCCAAGTGGGGCGCAGGTCTTTGTAAAATGCATCTTCTTTGCCTTCCAATCCAATACCCAATGCTTCCAAAAAATAGCGGTCTTGGCCGTCGAAGTGGGCGTAGAGTTCAACAAATAATTCTTTACAAAACTCAAACGGTGCATCCCTCAGAGCAATCGCGATTTCACGCCTTACCAAAGGTGAGGAATCATCAGTCAGACCTATGAACGAAGTAGGTGTCATTGTTTCTTTCAACGCCCTTAATGCTATCAATCTTCTTAATTCATCACTACTTGTAATAAGGTTTGTTACTTCCATTTGTCCCATCGTTCCCAAATTTGCCATCAGCCACACCGCCCGCGCTTGTACGTAGGGATTGGGGTCTTTGAGCAGGGCTTTCACGTCGGGCAGCACTTTTTCGCCTTGTTTTTTGAGGGCTTCAAAACCCAAATTTCGCACGTTGATGGCGGGGTTTCGGAGGGCTTCGATTTGACCTGCGGTAGTGCTGAGGTCTATGCGCGGAGCGGTGAGTTTTTTGCCTTTGGGCGTAATGCGATAGATACGTCCGAAGCCCTTTTTGTCGTGCATTTGGTGGCCGCCCACCACGGGGTCGTACCAGTCGGCTACGTAAAGTGCGCCATCGGTACCCGTGGCGATGTCGCTCGGTCTGAACCACTTGCGCTGGTCTTGACCCGTTTCGTGCCAAATATAATGTTCTTCCACTTTTGAGAAACTACTCACCAAGTCCACGCGCTTGCTGAGGTCAAAGCCCGCACCTTTGGCCTTTGGCCAATACGCCCACACCACGTTGCGGCCTGCTTCGCAGCTCAACACCATACCACGGTATTTGTCGCCGAGGGCGTCGCCCTCATAAACGAGCATACCCGTGGGCGAGCCTGCGCCCGTGTTGTCGCCTGCGGGTAGCACGCCAGGGTCTTCTTGGTGCCACGAGGCCGTGAACATATCTTGGTCGGGGCGGCGGTCGGCTTGCCAGTAGCGCGTACCGTCGGCAGAGAAATAACCCGCATTGGAGCCTTCCATGACCCAACTCGTGCGACAAGCCACCACCTGGTCGTCGTTGTCGTTTTGCCAATAATTGCCGTAACTATCAATGGCCACTTCGTAGCTATTCCTGAAATTGTGCGCCATTACTTTCAGCCCCGTACCGTCGGGATTGACGCGCAGAGCCAAGCCACCCACCCACACGCGCCCGTCGTCGCTGCGTTGATTGCCCTGATTTTCTTTGTTGTAAGGCGTACCACCCGTGTAAAGACTGCCCGAGCGCAGCGTCCAGCCGCGTTTGTCTTTGACGTGGTGCGGGCCAGCGTTGCCCGTGTTGAAGTGCCAAAGTCCGTCGGGACCTGCCGTGACGGAGTGCAGCGAGTGGTCGTGGTCGAGGCCACCAAAGCCCGTCAGGAAAATTTCTTTTTTGTCGGGCGTATCGTCGCCGTTTTCGTCGGTGTAAATGATGAGGTTGGGGGCACAACTTACAATGACTTTGTTGCCAATAACCGCCATGCCCAACGGGGCTACCAAGTCTTTGTCCTGCACAAAAGTCTTGGTTTTATCGGCTTTGCCATCGCCATCGGTATCTTCCAAAATCACCACGCGGTCGCCCTCGTTGAACGAGAGCTTTTGGTCGGGCTTGTTGTTGAAATTGCGGTAATTGACCGCCTCCGTTACCCACACGCGCCCACGGGCGTCAATGTCCATGTTGGTAGGATTGTAAAACATCGGCGATTCGGCCCAGAGCGTTACCTCCAAGTCGTCGGGTACAAAAAGTTGGTTGGAATCGGCTTGGACTTCGTTTTGGTACGCTTGCTGCACCACCGTACTGCTGCTCACCGACAGCAAGCCCAAGGCGATTGTGGCAAGTGATAGATATTTGAGCATTGTGAAAGGAGTTTTTCAATAAAAGAAATCGGTCTTTATTTACTCCTCTTACAAAACAACAATTCTTGATTTGACACCCAACGTTGACGTATTGCTATATCAATTGCACCCCCCAAACTCCGTCTTGAATACTGTACCCGCATCAGCCTTGAAACCTGCTTCGAGGGTGATGCTTTTACCTGCTTTGTAGGTTACGTTGGCTGTGCCAGTTATTTTGTTGGTGGCGATAATTACGCCCGTGCTGGCGTTGGCTTCTTTGATTAAAATTCCACTTGAAATATCATCCCCTGGACTTACCAATGTCATCATTGTGGAACATGGCAGCGGACAAACTGCTAAAACAGTAATAGGCACACTTGGATTGTTTGTGATAGCTGGGTTTGAACTTACAACTCGAATTTTATAACCGCTTCCCAACGAAACAGAATTAGGAATAGTTGCTACTATTGTACCTGATGATGTACTTGTTAGCGAACCCAGCGTGGTTGGACTGCTAAAACTTCCACTACTATTTGAGAGTTGAGCCGTGAAAACATTGCCTGCATTGTATGTACCGACGGCATTGATTGGGATATTGAAAGCAGTATTTCGGCAAAAACTTGATGGATAGGAGGTGATAAGTGTACAGGTATTCGACACCTCAAAAGACTTTATGCCAACAATAGACCATTGATTATTGGTATCTTTTGCCCGAATTAAAATCTGATGTGTACCGAGTGATAAACTTGCCAAACTTGCCGTAAAATTTAAGACAACGGGCGAACCTGCAGAAAATGTCAAAGCAGTACCAGCACCATATCCTGGGTCAGCATCTATGAAATATTCCATTTGGGTAATATTGGGGGGTGTTGAACCCGAACCCAACGTTTCTTTATAAAATGGACGGACACCCACCACTGACCAACGATCATTGGCATCTTTGGCTCGAATACTCAACGTATGAAAACCATCGGCAATTGTATTTGGCAAGGCTACTGTAAAGTTTTGAGTAAGTGGAGAACCTGCCGTAAGCGTTACACTCGTAGCCAAACCATAACCAGGGTCGGCATCAATAAAATATTCCATTGCTGTAATATTCGGGACACTGGCCGTAGAAATAGATTCTTTGTAAAAAGGTCTGACAGCCACCACGCTCCAAGCATTATTAATATCTCTTGCCCGAATACTCAGAAAATGGAAACCATCGGCAACGGTATTTGGTAAAGCAACATTGAAGTTCGCCATTACGGGTGTAGCAGCAGCTATTGGCACATCAGTTCCACTCCCAT
>JALOLW010000402.1 GCA_025455795.1 Spirosomataceae bacterium | reverse complement strand
CAAGACCGCGAATTGAAAGGTTTGCTGGAAGCCCTGATTTTTTTTGGCATGAACGAGGGCTATATTCTCACCAAGCATCAGCAAGATACGCTCGTCATTGACCAAAAAACGATTCACATTCAGCCGATTGACTCCTATCTGCTTGATTAAATGACCTCGCCCTAATGGCTAACCTAATCTCTGACATTGCATAAACAATGCCTTTGGGTTACATTTGCCGTTTATTGCCAAAAACATGGAACAACGCCTTATTCTGAGCAGTCCTTTGCTCGAAATCATGACCAGCCGTTTGTGTCAGCAACTGATTGAAAATCACGGTGATTTTTCTGATTCGGTCTTGCTGGGATTGCAACCACGCGGGATTTACTTTGCCGAGCGTCTCGTGGTCGAACTGCGCAAAATCACGGGACAACCTATTCCATTGGGATACTTAGACGCCACGTTTTACCGCGACGATTTTCGCCGCCGCGAGCCGCTCAAGCCCAACGCCACCAAAATCAATTTTGTGATTGAGAACAAAAAAGCCATTTTGATAGACGACGTACTCGCTACGGGACGTATGGTGCGCGCCGCGATGGACGCAATGCAAGCTTTTGGCCGCCCCAAAAAAATCGAATTGTGTGTACTGATAGACCGCCAATACAACCGCGAAATTCCCATTGAACCCGATTATACGGGCATGAAAGTCAATACCTTAGACACGCAAAAAGTCCTCGTCCAATGGCAAGAACAAGGCCACGATGCTGACCAAATTTGGTTGGCAAATTAGAAAGTTTACAGTAAGCGGTAAGCAGTTCACAGTAAGCATTCACTCGCTCAATCACCATTCACTCATTCACTCATCCATGTCTCTCCAAGAAGCCCAACAAGAAGTAGATCACTGGATAAAAACCTACGGGGTTCGGTATTTCAGCGAACTGACCAACATGGCCATTTTAACCGAAGAAGTCGGCGAACTCGCACGCATCATGGCCCGCACTTACGGCGACCAATCTTTCAAAAAATCAGATTTGGACAAAAACTTGGCCGATGAAATGGCCGATGTGCTTTGGGTGTTGATGTGCTTGGCCAACCAAACAGGCGTGGATTTGACCGAAGCCTTCCAGAAGAATTTGGACAAAAAAACAAAAAGAGATGCCACAAGGCATCTCAACAATGACAAATTACGGTAGTCGAGGCGTCATTTACAACTTTGTTCGTAGCGATAGACGGTCTCTCTCAACGTAGTGTCGCTTGGCGTTCTGAACTTCACAATTGCTTCGGTAGGTACTCGTTTTTCATTGTACAAATACGACACTTCGCTGGCGACTCCCAAGTAGGTAAACCTGGTCGGGTTGCGCTTGCTGGCGGCACGACCGCTAAGAAGATTGACAAATTGAATCCCCTTTGAAAACGTATAAATATTCACTTTGTCGTCGTAAGCAGTGTATTCAGCAATCAAGCTATCACTTCCTGCGGCGGTACGAACCAGCCATTTCTTGACGTTGCCCGCGCTGTCGTACTCCCATTTGGTACGATTACCGCGCAGCGATTGGAGTTCGGTCACGCGGTTATTGTTGTCATAGACTACTTTGAGGGTATCTTCTGGTCGTGGACCTGAATTGAACACACGATAAGGCCGAATGGTGCTGACGTTGTTGCCGTCATAATCCAACTCATAGATAAAATTGCGGTCTCTCACGCCCACGTTGGTTTCTCGGATGCGAGTAAGTTGAGCATTGCGATTGTACTCAAACGTGTATCTCTTTGTGACCTTGTTGAGTTGCTCTGTCCCTGTATATTCTACCATCCGAACAAGGCGACGGGTGCTATCGTACTCAAATGAGCGCAACAACGCGCCATTGACACGCTCCGACAACGGAATACAGGTAGAAATAGCCGTAGAGTCCACGTCTGGTTCTACGTCGCTACCGTTTTTGGGGCGGCAGCTATCAATCAAAGCCGCCAACAGCAGCACGCCGAGTAATCCGTAGTAGAATCCAGTTTTGTTGAATGTGTATTTCATATTCTAAGGGTGCTTATCCGAGCTTGATACACTTTGTACAAGAAAAGTGCCAGTTTACGGGACTTGCTTGTACAAGTTGCTTATTTGAAAGGTTGGATTAAATCTTTTGTTCAAAAAAACGCCTAATGACGTATTTTTGGCTCCGTTACTTACAAAGAGAAAAATAACTAAACTTTTGTGGAATAAATTACAGCAAAAAAGATGCCTAACTTTCAAAGTCTATTCATTTACTCTTTTTTTTGTTTGAGTAGCCTTCATTTTGACGTTTCGCGTTTCAATTTGTCACAAGCATACGCTCATTCTTTGGTCAATTGAGCCATGGCTTTTTTGATGGCTTCGTTTTTGCGCTTGCGTTGGAGTACGGTGGGGGCTGCCATCCGTTCTTTACAGTCAAAAAGTGTACACCGCTCGCAGGTTTCGTTGACTTCGCGATGGGGAATAGAAGAAGAATCCAAAAATTTGATTTTGGAACGAACATCGTCGTTGAGGTAAATCCCCATCGAAACGCTCATGTTGAGGTTGGGCGTAGGCGACATGGACTTAGCAAACGACACCACCCAATATTGGTCTTTGGTATCAATGTAGTGCGAGGTTTGGGCGCGACAGAGTATTTTTTTGGCGTTTTGTCGGCTTTGGAGTTCGGCCAATTCGTACAGGGCCGTGAGTGCCACCCAACGGCGGCAGTAGTGTTCGTCTTTGATGGTATGCGGAATGTGCTTGCGTGAGATGTGCATCTCTTTGGTGATGTCCACGCGGCTTTGTCCCGCAAAATTATTGAACCGAAAGAAGAATAACTGACTGATACCGAAGTATTTGGGCAAAACACTACTTAGGCGGTAGCAGAAGGTTTCGGGCGTCGTGTTGAAAAATTCTATCATTCGGACCAAATCCTCTTCGTCAAATTCGGTTTTGGCAAAAAATGCTTCCATTTTCTTGGCCAACAATGCCCCTTTGATGATGATGGCCGACGCAAAATAGGAGGCTTTGTAATTGCTCAACAACTGCTCAAACGATTCGGCTTCCACCAAATGCGTGCTATTGAGGCGGTTTTTGAGTTTCATAAACTCGTACCCCAATTCTCTTCCATAAACAAAAGCCTTCTGGTTGGATTCTAACTGTGGGCTGATGAAAAGCCGATTGCGGCCAGATTTGTGTACGTAAAGTGAGCGAACCCCCGAAAGTTCAGGATATTTTTCTTCGTCAATGGCCACGATTTCATAACCAAACTGATGCGTGAGCACGTCGGCGAGGTGCTTTTCGTCCAAGATGAGGTTTTCGGGAATGCCCTGCTGCGCCAAAAACCGCTCGGCTTCTTGCTCAATATCCTCGAAGTAGTTGTCGTACATTTCTTGGTAAGTACGCAAAGCCGAAAAATAAAACTGCTCTACCGACATGTTGTAGTTGCGGGCGATTTCTATCAATGTTCCGATAAACGCGCTCAGTTTGGTGGGTGCTTCGGAGAGCATTTCGAGCAAGTCGGCGGGGTCTATGCCAAACATCTCGAGGGGGAGTTCGGTCAAAATATTGGACTGCAACAACTCCGAAATCGGCTCTAACTTCTTGCTCAATTTAATCGAAACCAACGAGTCGTAGTCCACATCAAGGGCTTCTGACAAAGCCATGATTTTGTCGGATTTGGGGTATTTTTTGCCCTTTTCGATTTCGTTGATGTACGACAACGACAGTCCCGTTTTTTGGGATAAATCACTCAAAGACAGCTTTTTGTCGAGGCGAAGCTGTTTCAACTTTAAGCCAAATAGAAGTCGTATATTGTCTTGATTGAGAGGCACTTTTTGAATGGGTGATTGAGTGAATTAGTGATTGAGTGATTGACGAGAGAATTGGCCATTTTACACAGTGTCTTTATTTCCGTATCCGCCGCCGCCTGGGGTTTCGAGGCGGAGTTGGTCGCCTGATTGAACATCAAACGTACAAATTCCCGCTAACAATTCCTCACTTCCGTCG
>JALOLW010000401.1 GCA_025455795.1 Spirosomataceae bacterium | reverse complement strand
AGCCATCCGCCACACACCAATCGAAAACTCCTCAACAAACAGTTTCAGTTTGAACAAATCATCGGCGAGTCGGAAGGGTTGATGAAGGTATTACAGACCATCGGACGAATAGCTACTACCGATGCGTCGGTATTAATTCTGGGCGAAAGTGGCACGGGCAAAGAGCTCATTGCAGAGGCAATCCACCAAAACAGTCACCGGCATAAACGCCCTTTTGTCAAGGTCAATTTGGGGGGAATTTCGACGAGTTTGTTTGAGTCGGAGATGTTTGGACACGTGCGCGGGGCATTTACCGATGCCCGCTTCGACCGCACGGGGCGGTTTGAGTTGGCGCATCAAGGTACTATTTTTTTGGATGAAATCGGGGAGCTGGACCTGAGTAGCCAGGTCAAACTCCTGCGCGTACTCCAAGACCGCACGTATGAGGTACTGGGCAGCAGCAAGACCAAGTCTCTTGATGTGCGGGTAATATGCGCAACCAACCGCGACCTCGATGAAATGGTCATCAAAGGCATTTTTCGTGAAGATTTGCTATATCGTATCAACCTGATAGTGATACAGTTGCCGTCGTTGCGCGAGCGACCAAGTGATATCCCGTTGTTGGTAGATTTTTTTGTAAACAACCTCCGCACACTTTATCACCGCCCACGATTGGAAGTAAGTCGAGATGCGATGAAATGGCTACGACAACTACCGCTACCAGGCAATATCCGCCAACTCAAAAATATAGTAGAGCGAACAGTTTTGGTCACACAAAATGACCTCTTGACTGCTGCCGATTTTGAGCAAAATTATACGCAACCACTTGTATCTGCTCATCACCAATCATCTCTTTTGCCAGCGATTGGGGCCATGACGCTGGAAGAGATGGAGATAGGGATGATAAAGCGCGCTATGGAGCTACACCGAGGCAAAATAGCGCGAGTGGCCAAAGCACTCGGCCTCACACGTTCAGCACTGTATCGTCGTTTGGAAAAATACCAGATTCCTTTCCACGAAGATTGACCATCCCACTCGTAGTTTCCCGAAAAATTCATGCCGCTTCGCACCAAATTCATTGTCTTTGTCGTGTTGATTCACTTGATAGTGATTGGACTCTCGTTTTATCTCTTTCAAAGTAATATACGCTATTTCATTTTGTCGGAGTTGTTGATTTTGATTTCCATTGGGCTAAGTTGGCGATTATACCAAGACTTGATACAACCCATCAATCTACTCAGTTCGGGCATGGAAGCCCTCAAAGACCAAGACTTCAATGTCAAATTTGTCCCGACTGGCAAACCCGAGACAGATCAGTTGATTAATATTTATAATCAGATGATTGACCAGCTTCGAGAAGAACGTACACGACAGGAGCAACAAAATTTTTTTCTGGAAAAACTCGTCCAAACTTCTCCCACAGGTATCCTAATTTTGGATTATGACGAGCGTGTTGCTACCCTCAATCCAAAAGCCCTCAATCTCCTAAAAATAGACGAAGAGCAGGTCGTACATCAATCCGTTTGTGACCTGCAACATCCTGTTTTTCAGGCGATAGCGCACCTTAAAACAGGCCAATCCAAAATAGTATCAATCAATGGTACACAGACATTTCGCTGTCAGAAAGCCCATTTTATTGACCGTGGCTTTGCTCGCTACTTTGTATTGATAGAAGAGCTAACGGTGGAGCTTTTGGCTGCTGAGAAAAACGCCTACGGAAAAGTAATCCGCCTTATGGCACATGAAGTAAACAATTCTATAGGAGCCGTCAATTCGATTTTGGATTCGTCACTTTCATATTTTGACCAAACTCCCGACCTCCAACATGCCCTGCAAGTAGCCATAGAGCGCAATGACCACCTCAATCACTTCATGCGTAATTTTGCCGATGTAGTGCGCCTTCCTCCTCCTCGCAAAGAGCATTTCGCCCTGCGCGAGCTACTCCAGCGAGTAGCGACACTCATGGAACCAATGGCCCAAAAACGGCAAGTAGCGCTGGTGTGGCAATTAGATAAGGGGACGTTTGATGTCTTCATTGATATACAGCAAATGGAGCAGGTGTTTATCAATGTATTCAAAAATGCCATGGAAGCCATTGGCCAAAATGGTACCATCACCCTCCAGACCAACGCCAACCAGCGCATTTTACAAATCATAGACACAGGCAGAGGAATTGCCCCCGATGTAGCCAATCAGCTTTTTTCTCCCTTTTTTAGCACCAAAACCCACGGACAGGGCATTGGCCTTACGCTTGTGAGAGAGATTTTAATCAATCATGGCTTTGAAGTATCGCTCCAAACAAAACGCCCGAAGCATACGGTTTTTGAAGTGATATTTCACACTTCTCCAAAGCCACCTTTACCGAATCTATCGGAGTAAGGGTGGTTTCATCGCCCCATGTATTGTACAGATAGGTGGTCAATTCGGCGAGTTCCAATTCTTTCAGTGCAGGGTTGCTGGGCATAGCGCGGTGAAAAACACGCCCATTGACCGTCATCGGGATATTGACGCCTTGTTTTATCCAACAAATCACCTGACTTTTATCTTTCAAATACGCTTTACTCAATGCTGGATAAAGATTACCCAAACCTTTGCCGTCGGTTTGGTGGCAGTTGGCACAGTGCGTTTGGTACAGCGTAAAGCCCTCTGCCATGTACTGCGCGTGTTTAACCTCCTGTTCACTTTGGCAGGCAGTTTGGCTGATGCCAAATACCGAACATAGAACGAAAAAAAGGGCATAACGGGGCGCAGAGCGCAAAAAACAAAAAACGAAAAACAAGAAACGGCTCATAGTTGCAGGTGTTTGAGGCTACAAAGCTAACATCCTTCTTAAAATTTCGAGTCAAAAATTTGTTCAATTTAATATTTGTTGTTAAAATTGTAAGCTAAATAATAATTAGTAAAACAATGAATCAACAATATGAAAAATACACTGCCACAGACCAAGCGATGTGGCAGACGCTATTTGAGCGACAAATGGCCCAGCTACCCCAAATAGCGAGCGCAGCCTACCTTGAAGGCATCGAAAAAGTAGGCTTTAAAGCAACCCATATTCCGAATTTTGAAATGGAGACCAACCCACGCCTGCGCGCGCTCACGGGTTGGGAAGTACAGGTGGTACCCGGACTGATACCCCAAAAAACATTCTTTGAGTTGCTGGCTGCTCGCAAGTTTCCCGCTTCTACGTGGCTGAGACAACCCGACCAACTTGACTATTTAGAAGAACCCGATATGTTTCATGACACTTTTGGGCATATCCCACTTTTGACAAACCAATCTTTTTGTGATTTTGTGGAAGAATTAAGCCGTATTGCGCTTCGATTTATTGAAGTACCAGAAGCGATTGAGCAGATTAGTCGGCTTTACTGGTACACCGTCGAGTTTGGTCTTATCAAAGAAGAAAATCGCCTCAAAATTTACGGTGGAGGAATTCTTTCATCAGCGGGCGAAAGTGCGCATTGCCTTCGTCCTGATATTACCAAAATTCCTTTTGATGCAGCTACAGTCCTCAATACTCCCTTTTACATTGACCGTTATCAAGCGCATTATTTCGTGATAGATTCTTACGAACAATTATACCATTCAACCCCTGAAATTCAAGAGCTTTTGCAACAGGAGTTTATGAGTTTGGTGTAACTTGTTAAGTTTTTGCGAAAAAATTTGTGTTTTTTTGACTCAAATTACTATCTTTGCACCCGCAACAAGTCAAGCACCGTACTTAATCAAGGAGAGATGGGTGAGTGGCTGAAACCAGCAGTTTGCTAAACTGCCGTACTCGCAAGGGTACCGAGGGTTCGAATCCCTCTCCCTCCGCCACTTGTTTGCCTTGTTTTTCTCCTGCCACCCCGACAATAGTACAATTAATCAACAGCAAAACCCGCTAAATTTCACGATTTAGCGGGTTTTTTGTTTTCGTGTTATTAAAAAAACACAAGATTAGCCATCCGCCAAAAATCATTTTCTGGTGCGCTATGCCCGACGGCCAGTCTCGGTGCGCACATTTTCCTTTGCACAACGTATCAGTCCTGTGCAATCCTCCATGGGTTTACTGCTGTGTCGCTGATTTGAACTTCTCGACTGAGTCGCATCAAATCTTATGTTTTACCCAAAATCTTCAAAAACATGACCGCAAATCAAGTGCGTACCACCTCGGCTGTACACCGATTCGCCATTCTTTTTTGGCTTGACAAACGTCGCCTCAAATCGCCGACGGACCCTGCCCCTATTTTTGTCAGAATTACCCGCGACGGCGTACCGTGTGGATGGAAAGCGGGCCGATATTTCCATCAAAAGCAGTATTGTGCCTCACTTATGGAACAGTGACAAGGGATTGGTCAAAGGGCAGTCGAATGATGCCCGTAGCATCAACCACCAAATCGAACAAATCCGTAGCCA
>JALOLW010000400.1 GCA_025455795.1 Spirosomataceae bacterium | reverse complement strand
GTGACGGAGCAGTTGCCTGTCACGCGGTCAATCTCGGTGGTGGGTTGAGCGTAGAGAACGCTTCCCATTTTGGCGGTCGAATTAAAATCGAAGCCTTCAAGCAAGCTGGTTTCATCGTCAATGACACCGCGTTGACCACGGGGATTGACGGCATCAAGTTGCATGATTTCACGGATGACCTTCGAGAGACGGTTGTGCCAATCGCGCGATTTGGCGTTGGCGATACAAGAGCGGAAAGCGTCACCAATCAAAGACGAGGCTTTGGTTTGGGTGCTGAACTCACTGTTGTTTTCGAGGGTACGCACCGAAGTTACGGGGCGTGAAGCGGGTTTTTGGCGGACTTGGCCGCCTTTTGCGAAATTCAAGTTACCCAAGTTGCCTTGCAGTTGGATAACGCCTGTGTTTCTTGCCATAAGAGAAGCCCCCCTGCCCCCGAAGGGGGAGTGTTTTTGTTTTTTGTATTAAAGCCCCCTTCGGGGGTTGGGGGCTTTTTCTATCCTGTTGTGAACGCCAGACTAAATTGTTTTTTGCGGAGTTGTTTGCGGATGTTTTTGTCGGGGTGTTCTTTGGACCAACGGATGACTTCGCGCATGACTTCGACGACGGATTCGCGGGTGAATGTTTCCATCGTCGGGACGAGACTGGCGGTGTAGCTGTTGATAGCCCCCGAAATATTGACAACGGCGGCCTCACCCGAAATATCTTGACTGGTGATGGTAGCCCCGACTTCGCCCACACCTCGGCTGTATGCTTTTACGATTTGGTTGGCCATGGAGGTTAGGGTACGGGGTTTTAATGATACGCTTTTGGTTTTGACTACTCCTTTTGAGGTGGTATAGTTGTAGTCGTAGGCAATGACGAAGTGTTTGCCTGTGGGGTTGAAAGTGATGGTGGCGGTCATACCTTTATTGAGTGAATAGTGAATGATGGAACAGCCTGTGGGGTGATTATAGTCATATAGGCCTGCTTGGTATATAGATTTTTGCTTCGGATTAAGTCAGTCGCCAAATCATATTTGGTAAGCCCGTTCATTTTTCTTGTTCGCCCAAGAAAAACGAATCGCGCGGCGAACCGTCAAAAAGAAGGGCGGCCTGTCCAAAGCTTCATCGCACATACCAACGCGCACCCCGCTGGACAGGCAAACCTACGCGCATGGAACTGTTAGTCAGTTATTTAAAAACCAAATACATCAAGTTGAAGATGGAAATAAACGGATGACAGATATACCGATAACGGCTTCTCAGGTGCTTTGGACATTGACGTTGATGTTGAGGGTGCGGAGGGCGTTGCGGTGTTCTTCATTGCCGTTTTTGGCGAGCATCGTCACATACTTCATGACGCTGATAAAGTCGCCCGCATTGGCAGTGATGGCCGTTGTGCCTTGGAATCGGTAGAGCGCACATTCGGTCATGTTGCCTTCGATGCTCAAAATCGGGTTTTCGACTTGGTGGACAAAGGAGAACGACGTTTGACCGCGTTCTTTGGCTCTCAGAATTTGCCACGCGAGCGACAAGAACGTTTTCGGCTTGGGGTCGGCGCGGCGTTGGAGTCGCTTTTTGGGGGTTTTGTAGTCGTAAGGCATCACGATTCTGCCTTCGCTGAATGAAATAGTAAGCATCTGATTATGGCTGTTTTGCTTTTCCCTTGGTTGCTACTTTTCTCGTTTTGTTGCGTAAACGCCATGTCCAGGGCGGGATGGGGTTTGGGGAGGCCCAGAGGCCGTGGCTGTACCAACGGGCATCGGCTTGGATGGGGTCGGCATCGAGGTTGTAGCCTTTGCTGTGCCAACCTCGCACCGACCACGCCCAACCTTTGGCAACGATAATGCTGTCCAACGCGACGGGGTGGCCGTTGAGATGCGTGACTTTGACCAACCAACGGTGATACTGGTCGTGGGCGACGGGGCGGCAGGTGATGGACTGATGCAGGAGCATTTGTCGCAGGGAGTCGCCTGATTGTCGGCCAAAGGGCTGGCGGAGTTCGGGGGCATCCACCTCGACGATGCGGCAGCGAATCTTGGTGTTGTTTTGGAGAAGTTCGAAGGTGTCACCGTCCAAAACACGGATGACTTTGCCCTGCATCAGGGGGAGTTGGGCTTGGAGTGAGCCAATGGCCAGAGCCAAGAAAAAACAGAAAATAATTCGTTTCATGCGCTGTTTTTGGTTATTTTTGACGAAATAACTACCAAAATCACAGCAAAATTTTAGTTTGCGTGCGTGTTGACCTAATTTGATTTATTATGACTCCTTTACGCATTGTATTGTACGCTTCCGACATCGTGGCCATGTTGGGTTGTTCGGAAGCCTCGGCCTATCGTTTGATTCGGAAGATTCGCAGAGAAAAGGGCAAACCCGCCAAATCGCAGGTGTCGGTATCAGAGTTTTGCGAGTTTACTTTCTTGAAATACGAAGAAGTATTGTTTGCTTTGAATCGCGGCAAGGCGTCATTGGATGTGACGGTGATACGGCGCGACCAGTTGAGGGCGGTAAGTGTGAAGTGAGGTGTTGAACCAAGTCGAGCGAATTGATTGTTGGACACATAACAACAAACCACCTGCCGATGATAAAAAACGTACAAGAATTGAGTGCAAATTTAGACACCATTAGAAAGCAACTTTACCCACTTCGACACCAACTGACCCAAATTTCATCTTCTCCCCAACGCATCCACTTCATCAAAACCACCTACCTGCCTTTATTGGTCGAATATTCTTTTCAAGCATCTGTGTTGGCATTCGAGCTTGATTTCCCTTTGGGAGGTGAGCGATACGAACAACATTACTTCGAGGCCGAACAAGACAGGCTACATCATTTTTTTTCTTGACAACCAGCCTCTTTTTAGGGCTTACCGCTTGGGCAGCATCGAAAACGAGTTTTCGTCTATGGCCGAATCTCGCCTGGAGCAACTCGCTCAGGTGATGGCATCGGAACGTTATCAAGCATATCTTCAAAAAAGGCCGTCGTTTTCCTCATCTTCGGGAGGTTTGCCTTTGTCCCCTCCTGTACTTCCTCCTTCTGAACTTATCTGGACTGGTGCAGAAAGTCATTTTGTGGAATTGATTTATGGTTTTATTGAAGCCAAAGTATTCAACGGTGGGATAGTCACGCTCAAGGTGCTGTCGGAGAGCTTGGCCACTGCTTGGGGTGTGACCTTGACCCAAGACATCAGCCGCACTTGGATAAGCCTCAAAGGGCGTTCCAAAGGGGCTGATCTTTTCCTGCAAACGGTGGCAATGGGCGTACGAAAGCGGGCCAAAAAGCAGGAAATGAGGGAGAAGGTATCAAAAAAATGAAAAAAATTTTTTCGGGAATATTTAATTTTACAACACGCTCATTGTCAGCACCCGAAAGGAAACTATTCGACATATAAAAAACCCCCTGTTTTATCCAAGGTACAATCCAAGTTGGACGAAAAATAAAAACGGGTTTCGGAATTTTGCGGCACCTTTTCGCGGAAGGTTCAAACGCTGGCAAAGGAGCTCATTTGTCGGCAAGTTGTTTTACCATAAACCAAATCAAATGGCAGTTGACATTGTTACCAAGGAAGATTTACAGGTCTTCAAGAAAGAGTTGTTGAGCGAACTCAAAGCGGTTTTGGGGACCGTACAAGCCACCGATAAAAAGTACCTCCAATCGGGGCAAGTCCGCAAGTTCTTGGGCATTTCGCCAGGGACATTGCAGCACCTACGGGTGACAGAGCAACTGCCCTACGTAAAAATCGGCGGGAAGATTTTTTACGAAATGGCGGACATAGAACGAATGATGAACGAAAACAAGCGCAAGTAAGCCATGACCAAAGAGGAACTATTGAACAAGACGCAAGCGGGGCTTGCGGTGTTCAGGCACTTTGTGCCGACTGACTGGAAAGTAGGCAAAAACTTTCGGAATCCGTTTTACGACGACAAACGAGCCTCGTGCAGTATTTACTACGATAAAGGCAGCCAACAGTACAAAATCAAGGATTTTGGCGATGTACGCTACACGG
>JALOLW010000399.1 GCA_025455795.1 Spirosomataceae bacterium | reverse complement strand
AAACTCAAAACTCCCCTCTCCTGCCAGGAGTGCAGACGCAAAACGCCCCTCTCCTGCCAGGAGTGCAGACGCAAAACTCCCCTCTCCTGCCAGGAGAGGGGCGGGGGGTGAGGTTAATGATACTCCTCCTTTTTTGGGCAAGCGGTCTGTTCGCCCAAAAAATCAGTTTCGACCCTGTGGATTGGAAAGCCGACCAACCCGTCACGATGACGGTGGATTTTACGGCTACCTCTTTTCACAATTTCGCGGGGAATCTGTACCTGTGGACTTGGTACAAAAACCCCGCCGACGAAATCATCAACGGGGCCAACAACGGCAGTTGGACGAGTTCGGCGGCAGCTTCGCAGCTCACCAATTTGGGCAGCAACAAGTGGAGTATCACTTTTACGCCTGCCACATTTTTGGGTGTCAATGCCGAATTGCTCAAAATCGGCGGGTTCAATTTCCTCATCAAAAACCAAAACGGCAGCCAAAAAAGCGACGATTATGGCCCAGTGCCCCCCTGGAGCGACACGGGCGTGAAGCCAAATGCCTGTTGGTGGTCCAAACGTCGCATCACACTCGTGGTGGACGTAACAGGTACGACTTTGGCGGGAAATGCGGGTCCGCTGTATTATTGGGGTTGGTACAACACAGGCAGTGGCAATGTTGATGCCGCTCAACATGGCACTTGGAATACCTCCTCGGTACAAAGTCAGATGACCCAAATCGCCACCAATGTCTGGGCGATAGACCTTGACGCACCTACGTTTTTTGGTACATCCGCTTCCAACTTGTCGGCCAGTACAATATATGGTCTCATCAAAACCCAAAATGGCTCGGCCCAAACGGGAGATTTTGGGAAAGGAAAGACGTTTAAGCAATACCACATTTACCAAACACCTCTTTCGAGAGTGAGCATCACGCCCTCCAATCCCGCCGACAACGTACCCGTTACGGTGCGCTTCACCGCCGTGGACGACCTCGTGGGCTACACCGACCGCGTCTATCTGCACACGGGCGTGGCAACGAGCGCGGCTTTCACCGACAACTGGGACAAATCACCCACCAACTGGGACGATACCACCGCCACTGCCGTAGGGCTGATGACCAACGTGGGTACCAACCAATGGGAATATACTCTTCCTTCGATTCGGAGTTTTTATGGCCTAACGGCGAGTGAGTTGGCCTACAAAGTACAATTCAGAATCCGTACCAAAAACGGCGGCTACAGCGAAGGCGACGGCTGCCAAAATGCCACGGTTCGGGTCAATAACGCCAACTATCTGGAAGTGCGCGAACCCGTCGGGACGATTTTGACCAAACCCCTCAACGAGCCTTTCCGCATCACAGCTTACTCGCCGTTGGCTTCTGATTACAGCGTTACTGTCAATGGCAATCCTGTCTTTACGGGAACAGCCCTCAACCGCGCCACGACTACTTTTACGCCCACCATGGCGGGAACTTATACGATTGTGATTAGCTCGACCCAAGCCAGTACAACCCTCACCAAAACCCTCACTGTCACGGTTTGTGGTACTACATCTACTGCTTTGGCCGCCCCGCTTCCCGCAGGACTGAAATACGGGGTCAATTACAACGCCGCCGACCACACGCGGGCAACGCTCGTGCTACACGCCCCCACCGAAAACATCAAAACTGTCCATGTTGTGGGAGATTTTAACAACTGGATGGCTGATTGCAACTATCTGATGAACTGGGACGCGACCAAAAAGGTGTTTTGGAAAGAAATTACAGGGCTTACTTCGGGACAGGAGTACGTGTTTCAGTATTTGATTGACGGCAAAACCCGCGTAGCCGACTCCTACACGCACAAAGTCAGTGACCCGTGGAACGACGCCTCGATTCCGTCGAGTGTCTATCCGGGGTTGATTGCGTATCCCGATGCCGCAAGACCCAAATACGGTGAAACGCCCACCATCGCCTCGGTACTCCAAACCAACCGAACCCCCTACAACTGGCAGGTGACGAATTTTAAACGACAAACCTCCAACAAACTCAACATCTATCAGCTTCATTTCCGCGATTTTACGACAGAAGGTACGTATTTGGCGGCCATTCAGAAACTTGACTATCTCAAACGGCTGGGTATCAATGCCATCGAAACCCTGCCCGTGAGTGAGTTTGAAGGAAACAATAGCTGGGGCTACAACCCCAACTTCTACTTTGCCGCCGACAAAGCCTACGGTACTGAAAACGACTTCAAACTTTTTGTGGATGAATGTCACAAACGCGGCATGGCGGTCTTGGGCGACATCGTGCTGAACCACGCTTTTGGCACCAATCCCATGGCCCGAATGTACTGGAACGACATCAACAGCCGCCCCGAATCCAACAACCCGTGGTTCAATGTCAAAACTAATTTTGACAACCCAGGAGCCAATTGGGGCAATGACTTCAACCACACCAGTCCGCACACGCAGGCGTTTGCCGATAGTGTCATTTATCACTGGATTACGGAGTACAAAATTGACGGTATTCGGTTTGATTTTACCAAAGGTTTTGGCAATACCCCCTACCCCAATCCCAACTGCGGCGACCCCTGGGGCGGCTGCTACGACGCGGCACGAGTGGCTATTTTAAAACGCATGACCTCCAAAATGTGGAGTGTCAATAACGGCGCAACAGGCTCGGCCCCCTACGTGATTATGGAGCATTTGGCCACGCTTGCCGAAGACAAAGAACTGGCTGACTATGGCATTAGTTTGTGGTCGGGGGTATCGCCCAACTACAAATATTCAGAAATAGCGATGGGCTACGCACCCACCGTGGGCGACCCCAACAAGTCGAATGTGAGCGAGGCGTACTACAAAAACAAGACCTTCAACATGGCCAACTGGATAAGCTACATGGAAAGCCACGACGAAGAAAGACTCGCCTACAAAGCCCTCAATTTTGGCAACGGCACCGTCAAAACCGACCCCGCCGTGCGGTCGCAGTTTTTGCAGGCGGCGGCGGTGATGAATTTACTCCTCACCGGTCCGCGCCAAATCTGGCAGTTTGGCGAGTTAGGCTACGATTTTAGCATTGATTTCAACCAACGTACAGGCCGTAAGCCCGTGCGGTGGGACTATTTTGACGACGCCCACCGAAAGAAAATTTACGGCACTTACGCCAAACTGTTTTGGCTTCGCAACTACCTCCCGCAGACATTCCACCGTGACATAGACAACCCAGGCGGCACCAAAACCGATTTTGTGAGTCAGTTTAAGCGGTATCATTTTTACAGTGCCGTGGGCGACACCGCCGTGACCATCGTGGCCAATACCGCCAACTCGGTCGTCACGGGCGACCCCAGCTTCAACTCCCCCAGCACCACCACTTGGTACGACTTTATGACGGGTGCCACCCAAACGCCTACGACATCGCTCACGCTTCAGCCAGGGGAATTTAGGGTATTTATGAACAAACTCCCCGTCCAAGCCGCCCCGACTTTCGCACTGACGAGCGCCATCAGTCCGACGGTAGGCCACGATACGACGCGCATTTTGGTACAATTTGACAAGCCAATGTTGAAGACACTGGTTGGTTCGGATTTGGGCGAAAACGTCACCAACGCCAATATTTCGAGTATTTTTGAGCTGAGAAATGCGGCCAATAACCTCATTCCCATCGGTGGCAGTATCAATTTTGCGGGCAATGTGATGACCATAGACCCCACCAACCCTCTGCCTGTTGGTAGTTATACATTAAATTTACTGGCCAATACCCTCCAAAACTACGGGAGCATCAAAGTAGCGGCGGCTTCTTTTGCGTTTAGCGTGCAAGCTACGCCACCACCCTGTCTTACCAATCGAATGCTCGTCAGCACTGCCGACGATTTTAGCACGGGCAACCAAACGATACAAGTTTCCAATGCCATCGAAGGCCGCAACAAAGTGACCGCACAGGCGCGCATTGTCTATGATGCCAAAAATGCGGTTGAGTTGAAAGAAGGTTTTCTGGCAAATCCCGCAGCGAATGGCGTTTTTGAAGCAAAAATAGGC
>JALOLW010000044.1 GCA_025455795.1 Spirosomataceae bacterium | reverse complement strand
CTCAAAAAACCTGTATCTTTGCCCATCAAACCCCAAAGTGATGGTTACGGAGATGGCGGTTTTGTACGCCGATGACCTTGACTGTATTTCATTATGACGCTCACTCTCCCCATATTTTTGACAATGACGTTGGCTTCGGTCGTGGTAGGAGTGTATTTGGAGCGCAAAGTGTCAGCGTTTATCCAAGACCGCTTGGGTCCGATGGAAGTAGGCAAATGGGGCTTGCTACAGCTCGTTGCAGACCTGCTCAAACTCGTGCAGAAAGAAGACATTGTCCCTGCCGCTGCCGACGGAAAACTGTTTCTATTTGCCCCTTTTGTCATTTTTACTTCGATTTTTGCAGGGTTTGCGGTCATGCCGCTCAGTCCGAGTTTGGAAGGCTCACAGGCGCACGTGGGCGTATTTTTTTTGATGACAATACTGTCGGTGGATGTCATCGGGATATTGATGGCGGGCTGGGGGTCCAACAACAAGTACGCGCTCTTTGGAGCGATGCGCTCGGTGGCGCAAATCGTGTCGTATGAGATACCGCTTGGGCTTTCTATCCTGTGCGTGATTATGACGACCCAAACCCTCAATTTGCAGACTATTAGTTATATGCAGGGCATCCACGCCGATGCACCTGTGTACCTGTTCGGCATCAAAGACTGGGGTATTGACATTAGCCAAGTGGGCGGTTTTTTGAGTTGGAACATTGTCCAAAACCCGTTTTTGTTGCTGGCCTACGTGGTGTTTTTTATCACGACTTTGGCCGAGTGCAACCGCGCCCCCTTTGACTTACCCGAAGGCGAATCTGAACTCGTGGGTGGCTTTCATACCGAGTACACGGGTTTTCGGTGGGCGTTGCTGTTTTTGTCAGAATACGCCATTATGCTACTCGTGTCGCTGTTGGGGGCGGTGTTGTTTTTGGGCAGTTGGAATACGCCCCTGCCCAATATCGGCAACCTGCGCCTCGCCGATTGGACAAGCGGCGTACCTGGCACCATTTGGGGAACGGTTTGCGGTATTTTTTGGCTACTTTTCAAAGCTCTCGCCGCCATCCTCGTGCAGATGTGGGTGCGCTGGACACTCCCGCGCCTGCGGGTGGATCAACTCATGTTTTTGTGTTGGAAAGTCCTCACGCCCGTTGCACTCATTCTCTTCTTGTGCTGCGGTATTTGGCGATTGTTAATGGTATAGTCAATTGCTTCCGCACTTGAAAGCGACGCCTTTCATCAAAAATCCTTAGTAATCTTTGCCCGATAGCATAAGATAAAACCAAGGAAATAACTGTTGACAATTGTATTATTCTGTATTGAGCCAATCAAAAACCCCAGCTATCATTAGATTAGCTGGGGTTTTTCAGAAAAAAGAAGTTTTAATTAATTTCTATGAGAAGCCTATTTTTCAAAAGCAACACTTACTTTGACAACTTCTCACGGATAGCCGCCGTGCGAGCTTCCAGTTCAGGTTTGGCCGTGTAAGTCAATTTTGACTGGCGCGCCGCCGAATCGGGGTGAACACCATACACGTACTCATCACCTGCGCGCAAGTCGGGTTGCTCGGCTTTGTTATTTCTTTGATATTTGCAAGCGGTCAAAGAGAGCGCCAATGCTAAAACGGTTATTGTCAAAAAGTTACGTTTCATTGAATCTTGATGTTTACCATTATTTTTACAAAATTAGGGCGTAAATTTGAAACTGCCAACGTTTCTACATTTGTTTTGCAAAAAAATAACAATTTCAAATCCATCTGTCCAGCATTTTAACACACATCATGCCCTCACACTTAGATAAGCTCACCCCCCGCGAGATAGTCGCTGAATTGGACAAGTACATCATCGGTCAGCACGACGCCAAGCGCAACGTGGCCATTGCGCTCCGCAACCGTTGGCGACGCATGAACAGTACCCCCGAAATGCAGCGTGAAATCATTCCCAACAATATTTTGATGATAGGTGCCACGGGCGTAGGTAAAACCGAAATCGCGCGGCGTTTGGCCAAAATCGCCGACGCGCCGTTTGTGAAAGTGGAAGCCTCCAAATTTACGGAAGTAGGCTATGTAGGCCGCGATGTAGAAAGCATGGTGCGCGATTTGGTGGAGCAGTCGGTCAATATGGTCAAAACGGCCAAAAAAGAAGATGTGAAGCAAAAAGCACAAGAAATTGTAGAAGATATGCTGCTCGATGTGCTGATTCCGCCCATGTATGCCAATCAAAATTCCCAGCCCAACCGCACTTCGATGGGCTTTGACATCATCACCGACGATACTGACGTGGACAATACGCCCCAGCCTATTCAGCCCGCCGCTTCGATGTCTGACTTCGAACTCAACGAAAAAACGCGCCTGCGCTTTCGGGACAAACTTCGCAACGGTGAGCTGGAAAATCGGAAGATTGAGATTGATGTGCATGCGTCGCAGTCGCCCAATATTGGTGTCATGGGTGGCCCCATAGACGACCTTTCGATGATGAATATCCAAGAGATGATTGGCAACATGATGCCCAAACGCAACAAAAAGCGCAAAATGAGCATTTCTGACGCCCGTAAAATACTACTCGAAGAAGAGACCTCCAAGCTCATTGACATGGACGAGGTGAAAGACGAGGCTATTCAGAAAGCCGAAAACTTGGGCATTATTTTTATTGACGAGATTGACAAAATCGCCAGCTCAAACGGCAAAGGTGGTGGCCCAGATGTAAGCCGCGAAGGCGTACAGCGCGACCTACTGCCTATCGTGGAAGGTTCGGCGGTCAATACCAAGTATGGTCCCATCAAAACCGACCATATCCTGTTTGTGGCCGCGGGAGCGTTTCACGTGTCAAAACCGTCGGATTTGATTCCAGAGTTACAAGGTCGCTTCCCGATTCGGGTGGAGTTGCAGAGCTTGACCGAAGAAGATTTTTATCGGATTTTGAAAGAACCCCGCAACTCGCTCACGCGCCAATACCACGCCATGATGGAAGCCGAGGGGGTATTGCTAACGTTTCACGACGATGCCATGCTCGAAATCGCGGCGATAGCCTTCAAAATCAACGCCGAAATAGAAAATATCGGGGCGCGCCGCCTTCAAACGGTCATGAGCGCGTTGTTGAACGATTTTATGTTTGATATTCCTGACCTCATCAAGCCCGATACCGAGGTAATCGTAACCCGCGAAATGGTACAACAAAAACTCAACGGATTGGTCAAAAATCAGGATTTGAGTCAGTACATTTTATAGGCTGATTGTATGCTTACAAGTACCCCGCGTACCCTCCCGCTCGCTGCCAAATACAAAACGCTTGTGTTTGAAAATGAGCCTTTTGTCTTGCATCAACTGGTTGCCAAATCTGCGTTGTGGCTTTTCAACACGCCCGAACACGTGGCCCAACAAAGTGCCTCAACTGTCCTCTCATTTGTACTGACCGATGCCCTGACCGCCACTGAATTGTTGGGAGTTTTGCATTTGTTTTTGGAAAACGATACTACCGCGAGGAGTCCTTTTCGTGCGCCCTTTGGGTCGTTTGACGTAGCCGAGGGCGTGAGCCATGAAGCGTTGCAATGGTGGCTCACGGAAATAGAAACTTACTGCCGCCGACTGAACGTCAATCGCATCACTATCAAGCATTTTCCTGAGTGCTACGCTCCTAGTCGTGCCGTTTTTGTCAAAAGAGGCCTTTCAAGAAGTGGTTTTGAAGTCACACAATCCTTTGAAAACCAATACATTGAAATTCAAAGCGCTTCTTTTGAAAGTCAGCTTCATCCCTCCGAACGCCGACGACTGCGGAAGTGCCTAAACGCGGGTTTTCGCTTTGAGCAATGTCTCTCCCCTGATGTGAGTGAAGTGTATCATTTCATTGCCCAAAATCGCCAATCGCTCGGCTATCGGATTAGTTTCAGCCAAGATGACCTACAACGATGGCTCACTCTTTTTCCTGACCATTTCTACGTTTTTTGGGTCATAGATGGCACTCGCATTGCTTCGCTGACCTTGGCGGTGCGCGCGGGAGAACGTGTTCTCTACAATTTCTGCCCTGCCAATTCTCCCGATTATCGCTCATACAGTCCCGCCGTGCTGCTTACCGCTGGGCTGTATGATTATTGCCAACACAATCAAATAACGGTCTTAGATTTGGGGATTTCACTCGACAACAATGGCATTGCCAAGCCGAGCTTGATACGTTTTAAGCGCAATTTAGGCGCGAAAAGTTGTTTGAAAATGGTTTTTGAAAAGCAAATATCCCCCCTACTTTCAAAAGCCAAAACCATGCAATAGTGCCGCTTATTTTTCGTTTTCAAACCAAAACACCATTTTTTGCGTCTATCAATTGCGTTTTTGTTCGCATTGACAAAATAAAATCACCATGAGAAAATTGATTTTGACCGCTTTGTGCGGCTTTTGTATCATAACTGCGGCTTCGGCTCAAACCCCCAACCCCGATGCCCCCCCCCCCACCTCACAGGAAGATGGGCCGATGAAGGTATTGGACGCGCCCCCGCGCAAAAGTCAGCCCCAACGCCCCCCGTCTGCTCTTGACAAACTCCGTTTGGGAGGCAGTATTGGCCCCTTCTCTTTTGGCAATTTCACCAGTATTGGCGTATCGCCCGTGGCGGGCTTTCAGGCTACAGAGAGACTCTCTTTGGGCGGTGGACTCAGTTATCAATACAGCAGCTTCCGTGACCCGTTTTTTCCGTCAGCCCCAAGGCAGCGTTTTAGCAACTACGGCGGTCGCGTATTCGGAATGTTTAATGTCTTCCAAAATATCAACCTCAATGCCGAGTACGAGTCACTCAACGTACCTTATAATGACTACGGAGCCAGTGGTATTGTACGCCGTAAGTGGCTCAATTCGGCCATGGTAGGAGCTTCCTATTCTACTCCCACAGGCGGGCGTTTTGCGCGGGCGTTCAACATCATGGTACTCTATAATCTGAGTTACAGCAACCTCGTCAATCCCAGCGACCCGCGCATCAATATTTATCCGACTTCCAGCCCTTTGGTCATTCGGGCAGTGCTATTTTAGTTGATACCAACATTATTTTTATCGTGATTCTGAAATTTAATTTTCAGAATCACTTTGCTATTCCCAAAGCAATCCGCTATATTTGCACTCCAATTTTTGCCTTAGCACGTCCGTTTATATAGTTAATTAATTGATTTTCAACGAAAAACACTTAGAAAAGTGGATACACTTAGTTACAAAACCATTTCTGCTAACTCCGCTACAGTACAAAAAGAGTGGATAGTGGTAGATGCAAATGGCGCAGTATTGGGTCGTTTGGCGAGCCAAATTGCCAAAATTTTGCGCGGCAAACACAAGCCCTCTTTCACTCCACACGTGGATTGTGGCGATAATGTCATCGTCATCAACGCTGACAAGATTCGTTTGACCGGCAAGAAGATGACCGACAAAGAGTACATTCGCCATACAGGTCACCCTGGTGGTCAGCGTTTTGCTACTCCTCGTGAGATTTTGGCCAAGCACCCTGGGCGCGTTGTGGAAATGGCCGTCAAAGGAATGCTCCCCAAAAATCGTTTGGGCCGCCGTTTATTCACCAATTTGTTTGTGTATGCTGGTGGCGCTCACCCTCATGCCGCTCAACAACCCAAAGAAGTAAAATTCTAAACAAAAAGTTAATGGTTATTGGTTAATCGTTGTTCGAGAATTTATTCCATCAATGAGAAACAGATAACAATTAACGAATAACAAAATACAATGGAAGTTACTAACGCAGTAGGTAGAAGAAAAACTTCAGTAGCGCGTGTATATGTTTCGGCAGGACAAGGCGCCATCAAGGTAAATGGTCGTGAATTGAACGAGTATTTCCCTATCGAAACGCTTCAAATCGTATTGAAGCAGCCCCTCACTACTATCAATGCTACCGCCAACTACGACATCAAAGTGAATGTGCGCGGTGGTGGTATCAAAGGTCAAGCAGAAGCTACTCGTATGGCGATTGCGCGCGCTTTGTGCGAAATCAACGGAGAGTTTCGTCCTGCCCTCAAGAAAGAAGGCTTCTTGACCCGCGATGCTCGTATGGTAGAACGTAAGAAATACGGTCGCGCCAAAGCCCGTCGTCGTTTCCAATTCTCGAAACGTTAATTGCCCCCAAACCCCCGGAAGGGGCTTTATGTTCCTTCTATGGAAAACCTGTCCAGGCCGCGCTTACAGTGTCCGTTGCGCGGTGCTGCGTATTGTTTTATTTTTTCACAATCATTTTTCTAAAATAAAATGGCACAATTAGAGTACAAAGACCTGCTCGACGCAGGCGTTCACTTCGGTCACATGACCCGCAAGTGGGATCCCCGGATGGCTCCTTATATTTTTATGGAGAAAAACGGGATTCACATCATTGACCTCAACAAAACCCTCGCTTCGCTTGATGAGGCTTGCCAATACGTCAAAGGCGTAGTTCGCTCGGGTCGCAAGGTGATGTTTGTAGCTACCAAAAAACAAGCGCAAGAGATTGTGTCGGAAGAAGCGCGTCGTTTGAAGATGCCTTTCGTAACAGAGCGTTGGTTGGGTGGTATGCTCACCAATTTTGCGACGATTCGTAAGTCATTGAAAAAAATGCAGAGCTTGGAGCGCATGCTGAGTGACGAAGCTACTGCGAGCAACATCGCCAAGCGTGAGCGTCTTATCAAAGGCCGCGAAAAAGATAAATTGGAGCGTTTGTTGGGTGGTGTAGCTGATTTGACTCGTTTACCTGCTGCTTTGTTTGTCGTGGACGTAAAGCGCGAGCATATTGCTGTGGCTGAAGCCCACCGTCTGGGTATTCCTGTTATTGCCATGTGCGATACCAACTCAAACCCCAACGAAGTAGAGTTTGCAATTCCCGCCAATGACGACGCCTACAAATCAATCTCTTTGATTACGTTGGCGATTGGTAAGGCAATCGAAGAGGGGTTGTTGGAGCGTAAACAAGAGCGTGATGACGCACGTTTGGCCGAAGAAGAAGACGCCAAACGGGGTGTGGACGCTGGTGACGACGAAGTAGAAGCACCAGTAGCCGCCGCAGAAGTAGAGGCTAACGATGAGGAATAAAAATCGAAAAGCATAGCATACTCCTCGGATAGCCCGTAGCCACTTTCTTGCTATGGGCTATTCTATTTAAAAACATAACAATCAAAAACCTAATAAAACAATGGCAATTACTGCAGCAGATGTGAACAAACTTCGTCAAATGACGGGCGCGGGCATGATGGATTGTAAAAAGGCCCTCACCGAAGCCGATGGCGATTTTGAACAAGCGATTGATATTCTTCGTAAACAAGGCCAAAAAGTGGCCGCCAAGCGTGCCGACAACGTGGTATCGGAAGGTATCGTGTTGGTACACCTAAACGCCGATGCGACCAATGGTAAAATCATTGGTTTGGCGTGTGAAACCGAGCCAGTATCCAAAGTTGAGAGTTTTCAGCAAATGGCCATCAACATCATGAGCCAAGCCGTGGCCTCTAACGCCACCGATAAAGACAGTCTTTTGGCAACTACCCAAGCCGATGGTCGCACTTTGTCGGAGCATATCACAGAGTTGATTGGTAAAATCGGGGAGAAACTCGAATTGGTGGCTTACGAAAACGTGTCAGCCGAGTGTGTGGCTTCTTACGTACACTCCAACAACAAGCGTGGCGTACTCGTAGCTCTCAACAATGTGGGTGGTGCTGACGTAGCCGAAGTGGGCCGCGACATCGCCATGCAAATCGCCGCCATGAAGCCTATCGCGGTGGACAAAGACGGCGTGGACGCAGCAACTATCGAGCGCGAAATCGAAATTGGTAAAGAACTCGCCCGCAACGAAGGCAAGGCCGAAGCAATGCTCGAAAAAATCGCGTTGGGCCGTTTGAACAAGTTTTACAAAGAAAGCACTTTGCTCAATCAAGAGTTTATCAAAGATGGCTCATTGACGATTGCCCAATTGCTCGAAAAAACCCAAAAAGGTTTGACCGTCAGCAGCTTCAAGCACATCGCTATTGGTGCATAAGGGATAAATCACCTAAATCAAAAAGGCTAATTGTTGGACAACAGTTAGCCTTTTTTTTGGTTAAAAATTGAGCGGATCAAGGTTCTTGAAATGACCATTCATGCGGATTCGCTCTTTGGTACGCTCCATGTCTTGCATGATAGGAATGACCTTGTTGAGGTGAAACAACAGAAACCGCTGTCGCTCGGTTTCGGATAGAAGCGTCAAAATCTGATATTCTTCTTCTTGTGATAGCCCCACTTTATGGGCTACTTGGTACGAAAACGGCTGGAGTTGGGTGTCGAAATCCACATTGGTTTTGAGAACTTCGTAGAGACGTTCCAATTGCAACAACAACTCTGGAATGATGCCGTCGGCGGGTTCGGTATCTTGTACGATTTGTACCTTTCCCCCCGCGTACAACTTTCCTTTTACTGGATTTTCAAAGGTCATCATCCGAAACACCCTGATACCCTTGGTTTTGATGTCCATGCGCCCGTCTTCGTAGCGTTTGGAAAGAGCTACGACGCGCATTTCTGTCCCGAAGCCGGGGAGTTTGTTGTTAATAAAAGCGGGGAGGCCAAAGGTTTTGTCTTCGTCCAAACACTCGTTGATGAGTTGGCGATAGCGTGGCTCAAAGATGTGCAGATTGACGTTTTCGGTAGGATAAGCAATGAGATTTAAAGGGAAAAAAGGCAAGACGCGCTCCATATTGTGCTATTGGGGATAATGTTGCAATTATTCAAACGGTATGTGAGGATTTTTGTTTTGTAAAAGCCGTACCTTTGCGGCATGAATCCACCCTCATCTTCGATATACAATCTTCAATTTTGGTTGCTGTGTTTCAGTAACTTCCTGTTTTCGGCGAGTTTTTCGATGATGATTCCCGAGCTGCCCGAACACCTCAGCAACATGGGCGGACAGGAATACATAGGCTATATTATTGCCCTTTTTACGCTCACAGCGGGTTTGGCGCGGCCTTTCAGCGGCAAAGTCACCGACACCATAGGGCGCGTACCTGTGATGGCCTTCGGGAGTATTGTCTGTTGCATCGGGGCGTTGTGTTATCCTTTTGTTCACGTGGTTTGGGCGTTTTTGTTGCTTCGGCTGCTTCACGGTTTTTCGACGGGTACCAAGCCCACTGCTACGGCGGCGTACATTGCCGACATCGTCCCCGAAAACCGCCGAGGAGAGGCGGCAGGGATGTTGGGGATTTTTACGGCAACGGGCATGTCCATTGCCCCTACGATGGGCAGCTACATTACACTTTGGTTTGGCATCAATACCATGTTTTATTTGGCGGCGGTATTTGCACTGCTTTCGATAGCGATTTTGCTCAACATGAAAGAAACCCTTGCCGAAAAGCGACCTTTTCGGTTGGGTATGCTTAAAATCGGTTGGGAAGATTTGTTTGAACCGCGGGTTTTGGCCGTTTTTATCGTCATGTTTAGTGTGTCTTTTGCTTCAGGGGTGATTTTGACGTTGATTCCTGATTTGAGCAAAACACTCGGTATTGAAAATAAAGGACTATTTTTTACGGTTTATACGGTGGCCTCGTTGGCGGTGCGGGTGTTTGCGAGCAAAGTCTCAGACACCCACGGGCGCGTGCCTGTGTTGTTGTTTTCGGTGGTTGTGTTGGCGATAGGCATGGCGATTTTGGGCTTTACGCAGTCAGAGTTTGGTTTTTGGGCGGCGGCCATTTTGTTTGGGGTTTCGTGGGGCCTCAATACGCCCACACTTACCGCTTGGACGATAGATTTGAGCCACCCTGATTTTCGCGGGCGCGCACTCGCTACCATGTACATCGCGCTCGAAGCGGGCATAGGCGTGGGAGCGTGGTGGTCGGGTTGGTGGTACGGCGGTGATTTGAGCCGAATGTCGTTTGCCTTTTACGTGTCGGCGGTGCTGGGAGCGTTGTCATTTGGCTATTTGCTCTGGTGGAGAAACCAAAAAGCCGTAAAAGTGGAATTGCACGGAGATTCACGTAGGGTTTAAAAGAAAGCCTCCCTGCTATAATAGTAGTAAGGTGATTATGACACTAATAAAATTATTTAGATAAGCAATATGACAAGTACAGCACAAAGAGCAGAATTACAAGCAAAAATATGGAAAATAGCCAACGATGTGCGTGGCTCTGTTGATGGATGGGATTTTAAACAGTTTGTTTTGGGAACACTGTTCTATCGCTTTATTAGTGAAAATTTTACCAATTATATTGAAGGGGGAGATGAAAGTATCAACTACGCCAGTTTATCTGATGAAGTAATTTCGCCCGAAATAAAAGATGATGCCATAAAAACGAAAGGGTATTTTATCTATCCAAGTCAACTTTTTGTAAACGTTGCCAAAACAACTAATACGAATACCAATCTAAATACCGACTTAAAAGCCATTTTTGATGCCATCGAAAGTTCGGCAAATGGCTATCCATCAGAAAACGATATAAAAGGTTTGTTTGCCGATTTTGACACCACCAGCACACGCCTTGGCAATACCGTTGAAGCCAAAAACAGCCGTTTGGCTGCCGTGATAAAAGGAGTTTCGGAGCTGAATTTTGGGAATTTTGAAGATAGCGAAATTGACCTTTTTGGCGATGCGTATGAGTTTCTAATCTCGAATTATGCCGCCAATGCTGGTAAATCGGGCGGTGAGTTTTTTACGCCCCAAAGTGTATCTAAGCTGATTGCACAGCTTGCCATGCACAAGCAAACCACCGTAAATAAAATATACGACCCTGCCGCTGGTTCGGGTTCTTTGTTGTTGCAAGCCAAAAAACACTTCGATAACCACATTATTGAAGAAGGATTCTTCGGGCAGGAAATAAACCATACTACCTATAACTTGGCTCGTATGAATATGTTTTTGCACAACATCAATTACGATAAGTTTAATATTGCACTTGGGAATACGCTGACTGACCCACATTTTGGCGATGACAAACCGTTTGATGCCATCGTTTCTAATCCACCTTACTCAATACCGTGGATTGGTGACGGCGACCCTACGCTTATCAACGACGACCGTTTTGCTCCAGCTGGGGTGCTTGCTCCTAAATCAAAAGCCGATTTTGCTTTTGTATTGCATGCACTAAGCTATCTTTCGAGTAAAGGAAGGGCGGCTTTGGTTTGTTTTCCAGGTATTTTTTATAGAGGTGGTGCCGAGCAAAAAATTAGAAAGTATTTGGTTGATAACAATTTTGTAGAAACCGTCATTTCGTTAGCACCTAACCTTTTTTATGGCACTTCGATAGCTGTTTATATTTTGGTGCTTTCAAAACACAAACCCAATACCCAAACACAGTTTATTGATGTCAGTGGCGAAGATTTCTTCAAGAAAGTAACCAACAACAATGTGCTTGAAGAAAGGCATATTGAGCGAATCATGGAAATTTTCGATAGCAAAACCGATGTAGCTCATGTGGCGGTTTCGGTTGATAATACTGTAATTGCCGAAAACGATTATAACCTTTCGGTAAGCTCATACATAGAAGCCAAAGATAACCGTGAGAAAGTGGATATTATACAATTAAACGCAGAAATTGCCACAACCGTCGAAAAAATAACTGCTCTACGCACGAGTATTGATGCCATTATTATGGAAATAGAAGGATAAACGATGAGCAAAGAACTAAATCTTAACAAAGACTATGGCAATTTGATAAATCAGATTGCAGAAATTTATAAGCAAGGACAGCACAATGCCACTATTGCCATCAATACAGCTTTGGTAGAAACCTATTGGCAGATAGGACGGTACATTGTAGAGTTTGAGCAGAAGGGAAATTTAAAAGCCGAATATGGCAAGGCTTTAATTGATAATCTTTCAAAAGACCTCTCGACTACGCTTGGCAAAGGATTTAGTAGGAGTAATCTCATTTATATGCGATTGTTTTACAGCGAGTTTCCCAAAAGTGAGAAGCCTTCTCACTTATTGAGTTGGTCGCATTATGTAGAATTGCTGAAAATATCCGACAAGTTAGAACGCAGTTTTTATTTGCAGCAAACCATCAATGAAAAGTGGTCAATTCCAGAACTAAAACGCCAAAAAAAATCATCACTGTTTTTGCGTTTGGCAGCTTCTAAAGATAAAAACGGAATTTTGGCATTAGCCAAACAAGGGCAATTGATAGAAAAACCAACCGATATTTTGAGAGAACCCTATATATTGGATTTTTTGAAAATTCCAGAGCCTTATCACTTAACTGAAACCGACCTCGAAAAACGCATTATAGAGCATTTAGAACATTTTTTGTTGGAGCTTGGCAAAGGTTTTGCTTTTGTGGGCAGGCAATACCGCATTGTGTTGGGCAATCGCCCACATTATGTCGATTTGGTTTTTTATCATCGCATTTTAAAATGCTTTGTACTCATCGACCTCAAAAGAGAAGAAGCAGGATATGAAGCCGTTGGGCAAATGAATATGTATCTCGGCTATTTTGAAACAGAAGAAAACACCGAAGGCGATAACCCACCCATTGGCATTGTATTGGCAAAAGAAAAAGATGAACTATTGGTGCAATACGCCATGCACAACATTGCATCGCAACTATTCATCAGCAAATACCAATTGTATTTACCTAATCGTGACGAATTGCGTGCATTGATAGAAAAACAGTTATCAGAAGAAAAAAAGTAAGAAAAACAAAAGCATGAGCTATTTAGATAAATTATTAGAAGGGACTGAGGTGGAGTGGAAGACTTTGGGGGAAGCTGCGAAGATTCAGCGGGGTAAAAGGCTCGTGAAAAGTGAATTAGAAGAATCTGGGCAATATGCTGTTTTTCAAAATAGCATGACTCCACTCGGTTATTACGATGAAAGTAATGTAAAAGCTAACACTACTTTTATTATTAGTGCTGGTTCTGCTGGTGAAATAGGTTATAGTAGTGTTGATTTTTGGGCTGCTGACGATGTTTACTATTTCGTAACTCCCAAGAGTCTAAATAATAAGTTTTTGTATTACTTTTTATTAACACAACAAACGAAAATAACTGGTCAAGTTCGCCGTGCAAGTGTACCACGTTTATCAAAAACTGCTTTTGAAAAACTCCAAATCCCCATTCCACCCCTTGAAATTCAACAAAAAATAGTTGGAATTTTAGATACATTTTCAGAGCTTACAGCAGAGCTTACAGCAGAGCTTACAGCAGAGCTTACAGCCCGTAAAAAGCAATATAACTATTATCGTGAACAATTATTGAGCTTTGAAGAGAGTGAAGTGGAATGGAAGACGCTGGGGGATTTGTTTGAATTTAAAAATGGTATAAATAAAGAAAAAGAATTTTTCGGTACAGGCGATAAAATCATAAACTATACCGATGTCTTCAAAAATAAAAAACTATTTGAAAATTCTATAGATGGTAAAGTTGTGACCAATAAATCTGATATAGATAGATTTAATTGCAAAAAAGGAGATGTTTTTTTTACAAGAACTTCTGAAACTCAAAATGAAATTGGGTACTCATCAGTTTTGTTATCCGATATAGATATATGTGTTTTTAGCGGCTTTTTAATTAGAGCAAGACCTATTACTAATTTATTGTTACCAGAGTATTGTGCTTATTGCTTTTCTTCAAATTCAATGAGAAAAGCAATTATTAGTTCAAGTAATATGACAACCAGAGTTACAACTACAGGAACGGCATTGTCAAAGATAAAAATCCCCGTTCCACCAATAGAAGAACAAACCCGTATTGTTTCGATTCTCGACCAATTCGATACGCTGACCAGTTCTATTAGCGAAGGGTTGCCAAAAGAAATAGCATTACGGAAGCAGCAGTATGAGTATTATCGAGATTTATTATTAACGTTCCCAAAACCGTAGGGGCCGACCTACGTGTCGGCCCAATAATGGCGAAATGGGCAGGCACGCAGGTTTACCCAATATCGTGTGTAGGGCGAACACGCAGGTTCGCCCCAACGATTCGCCCCAACAAAAAATAAATACAATGCCGTACAACCCAAATATTCATCATCGTAAATCCATCCGATTAAAAGGCTATGATTATTCGCAGGCTGGATTATATTTTGTTACCATTTGTTGCCAAAATCGGGCATGTTTATTTGGTGAAATTAAAAATGGGGAAATCTTATTGAATGATGCTGGGCGTATGATTGAAAAATGGTATTATGAATTTGAAAATAAATTTTCGGATATCCGTTGCCATGAAATGATTACAATGCCGAATCATTTTCATTGCATTATTGAAAACGTGGGATTCGTCGGTGCGGTAGGGGCAGACCTATGTGTCTGCCCAAATACATTGGGCGAACCACAATCAATTTTGGGCGAACCACAATCAATTTTGGGCGAAACGCAACCAATTTTGGGCGAATCGCAACAACCAATTTTGGGCGAAACGCAACAACCAATTTTGGGCGAAACGCAACAACCAATTTTGGGCGAAACGCAACAACCAATTTTGGGCGAAACGC
>JALOLW010000398.1 GCA_025455795.1 Spirosomataceae bacterium | reverse complement strand
GGTGGGCGCATCGTAGCCGAAGGTACGCCCGAGCAAGTGGCCAAAGTGAAAGAGAGCTTTACGGGGAAATTTTTGAAGCAGGAGTTGGGGTAAAATACCAAGCCAGCCCCTGCTAACTTCCGCCGCAACCTCCGCAGCCTCCGCCACAACCCCCGCCGTCGCCGCCACCATCACCACCACTGCTACCGCAGCCCGACGAAACACTGCCATCGCTCCCCCCTCCGTCGCTTTGACGCGCGGGGCCAAAGAGTTGGTGAATGGAAGCCCCCTGTGCCAACCTGTAATCTCCCCCCAAAATCATCAATCCCAACGCCCCAAAAGCCACTTGCTGACCCCAACCAGAATTTTGGTATGATGTGCGCAATGAACTGTCTTTGAGCGAGGTACTGTTGGAGATAATTACCCAAAAGAGAATAAAAACGATGATTTCAAAGACCAAAAATAGCACGGGGCGGTCGTTGAAAAGACCCTGAAAAATCCGCGCAATACCAATGACCAACACCCACCAATTGAACGCCGACAAGAATGTAGTATGCTGCTCGAAAGCATTGCGAAGATAGCCTGTGACTTTGGCCACGGCCTGTGCGTGTGGATAGAGCAAATGACGCAACTGCTTGGTATCCAAGTATTCGGCTTCTTGGGCTTGCAGGTTATGAAAAATGGGCATTGACGTTTTTTTATCGTACCAAAACTGCTCCGAAGCCGTATAAGCAATCAGTCCGCGCTCGGCCAAATCGGCGATGAGGGTTTTGAACACAGTTTCGGTATCTCTGAAAATGGCCGCAAATTGCAGCGGATGTAGCTGCCGCGTGGCTTGGTGCAAAATTTCTTTTTTTGCTTTCATTTTTAGGGCAGTTCCCCACCAAGTCCAGCCCACCAGCAAGGCGTACAGCACAAGGTACTGCGAGCCAGAAAATCCAAATCCTATCAGCGAGACCACCAGTAGCAACGCAGCACCGATGTTCCAAGTTTGGGAAATGTTGGGGAGTTTTGAGAAATCAAACGACGGTTTTTTGAAGGGAGAAGCGGCGGGCAGATGCTCGTCCAAGTTCAAGGTTTTGGGGATTGTCCAAATATCAGCGGGGGGCAGTTCGCCAAACTCCCGCACGTAAGCCGTGAGCGTATCGTTGTACCAGTTTTGGTGGCGGAGGTTTTCAGACGTACCGCCTTTGTTGGGATAGTGATGGAGCTGTTTGTGAAGCACTTCGCCGCATAGTTTTTGCCAGTAATTTTCCGTAAAAGTCAGGTGCAAGTGCCATACTTCATCTACTACGGGCGACGGCGAAGCCCCCTGCGGCTGTGTGACGCACAGGTACAAAAACTTTTTGTACTCGGCCAGGGCGCGTTGGGCAAAGGCAAGCGTCCATTTTTGTTCTTTGATGAGTTTGTCCGAAAACTGAACCGTGGCCGTGGGGTCGTCGTTGAGCCTAAAAGCGCAAAGCTGCTGCCAAAGGCTGGGGTTGGTGAGGTGATTGTGCGTTTTCATGTCAAAAGTTTGGTTTTGTTTTTTGACCGAAATTTCAGTCGTTTGTGGTGTCAAGTCAAGGGTGACACCGCGCCGACAGCACTGTAACAGCCCGTTACAGCGGGGTTACAGACGATTTTTGAAATTATGATTCAGTCAAAAAGCCCACATTCACCACAACTCGCCAATTGATTAAGTACCGTGATTTATAAATTTTCTTCTATTTTTAATTTTACCGCCAAGACGCAAGGACGCTAAGAATGAATACAAAAAACATAGTGCCTTTGCGCCTCAAAATACATGAAATAACTTTCAAAACACTGTATTTAGCCTAATTGAAAAAGTAGCTCACGCCCACGCCTACGCGAAAGGTTTTGACATCGGGACGGTCTTCGATGCCGTCGCGGTTGAGTTGAAAACTGGAAAATTTACCCGCCGAAAATCCCACATTGCCGCGCAATGCCAACTGTGGCGAGACAAAATACTGCACGCCGCCGTTGGCCTGAACCGCCAACCCGCGCAAGAGGTACTCAAAAAGCCGACCGTTGAACAAAACGGGGTCTATGACGAGTCGTTGATTGACCACGCCCACCTCCACAAACGGGCGCAACGCTTGGAGTGTACCGCCAAAATTGACTTTGACACCGCCCCCCAAAGCACTCAAACGATACTTATCCCAATCTTCGCGGAAATTGAATTTGTGGGCGTCGTAGTGGGCAAATAATTTTTCCAAAACGGCTTCCAACAGCTTGGGCAATTCTACCATTCTACTGCGTAACGAAATGGGGGCTTTGTTCAAAATTTGATTGATAAGTGTCGAATCGGTCGTAGCCTCGAAGGGCATTTTTTCCGACAATAACTCGTACAGCAGCACCCCCACGGCGTACAAATCTGACTGCACCGGCGGCTCCACGCGGTCGAGGAGTTCGGGGGCCATGTATTCGAGCGTACCCACTACGCGGTCGGCGCGGGTAAGCCGCTGACTGCCCACCAAACGTGCAATGCCAAAATCCATCAATTTGACCACCCCTTCTTGCGTTAGCATCAAGTTGGCGGGCTTGATGTCGCGGTGCAAAATGCCCTTTTGGTGCGCGTGATAGAGACCGTCGAGGGCTTGCATGACGATTCTTTCAGCCAGTTCGACGGGCAGTTTGCCTTGTTTTTTGACCAATTTATCAAGCGTCAGGCCATTGATATACTCCATCACCATGAGATTGTCGGTGCGGTCTTGGAGCAGGTTGTAAAGTTGCGCTACGTTGGGGTGGTTGAGCTGGGCTGACAGCACCGCTTCGTTGCGAAACCGCTCCATAAAGGTAGCGTCGCGCAGCAGGTGCGGGTGAAGCATCTTGACAGCCACGGGGCGGCGCAGCAGCGTATCGGTGGCCCGATAGACCGTCCCCATGCCTCCTTCTCCGAGGAGTTCTTCGACGCGATAATTTTGTATGGTTCGACCGAGCATGGGAATGAGTGAATGGGTGATTGGTGAATGAGTGATTTAGTGGATGAAAAGTGAGCAGTTCACTCATTCACTCATTGACACACTCACTCATTATTATTTTATCTCCTCCGTTGGTTTGGCGGTTTGGAATGTATCGGGAGCTACTTTTTCGATGAGCAGCACCGTGATATTGTCGTGGCCGCCGCGTTGTTTGGCACATTCTACCAACTGCTGCGCGGTGTCGCCAAGTTGGGGATTGAGCAAAAACTGCGCGATTTCGTCGTTGGCCAAATAATCGTACAACCCGTCGGTACAGAGCAACAGGCGGTCGTTGTCTTGGAGCAATTGGGGTAGCATGGCCGCGTCTATTTCAACCTTCGCGTGCGTACCCATGGCACGGGTGAGGACATTTCGCTCAGGGTGTTTATCAGCTTCGGCGGGTGTGATAACTCCCTGTTCAACAAGCGATTGGACGTAAGTATGGTCGGTGGAAAGTTGAATCAACTGCCCGTTTTGGAACAAATAAGCGCGGCTATCGCCCACGTGGGCCAAGTAAAGGCGGCTTTCTGAAATAGCCAATGTAGTGCAGGTAGTTCCCATACCCCGCTGACGGCTGTTGCGGCTGGCGGCTTGCCAAATGTCCCGATTGGCTTTGGTAAAGGCCAAAAACAGGCTCTCTTCGGGGGCTTCTTCGCGCTGGTAGTAGGTTTTGGCAATGGTTTCTACGGCCAACTGGGAGGCGATTTCGCCCGCAGCGTGGCCGCCCATGCCGTCGGCGACGATGGCCAAAAATCCTTTTTGGAGGCGCACCGTGGAGTTGGCGGGGCGGACAAACCGCGCCGCGTCTTCGTTGTTGGTACGCACACAGCCCACGTCCGACAGCACCACCGCCCGCAAGTCGCCGTTGCTGCTTTCGAGGGGAATTTCAGCCGTCGGCTTTTCTGTTGATAACCATTTTTTCCAAAACATTGTCATAGTTGTTTTAATGTAGTTGGCGCGCGTTTGAAACGCGCATCTCAGGCGGTTCGCGTTTGAAACGCAAACCAGCAGCGTTTCTATTTTCCGCCAAACCACTTCTTCAAGGGTATTTTTTCTA
>JALOLW010000397.1 GCA_025455795.1 Spirosomataceae bacterium | reverse complement strand
AAAAGAAAAGATATTTTCTACAAATCAAACTTCAAACCTGCGATTACCCGGTAGCTGTAATATTCGTTTTGTTGGGTAAACCGTGGCTCGCCTTGGTAAAAACGAAGCGGCTGATTGGTCAGGTTGGTCGCTTCTACGAAAACACGGAACTTGGGAGTGAACGCAAACGAACCGTTGAAATCCAATTGCTCCATTGCATCTTGGTAGCGGTCAAAGAATGCGTTGTCGTTGAAGGTTGTTTCTTCGGGGTCAATAAACGCGCTGTGCCAGTTGTAAGAAGCCCGCAACACCAACTTCTTGGTTTCGTAGCTCAACGAAGCGTTGAAATTGTGTTTGGCCGTACCGGGCAACACAAAATCGGTACGCTCTGTGCCGGGCAGCGAGGCGATATTCGACTGATTGTAGGTGTAGTTGGTGTAAATACCGAAGCCTTTCAAAAACCCTGGCAAGAAATCCAACTGACGCTGTACGGCCACCTCAAAACCCGTCAAAGTAGCCTCGTTGCCGTTTTGTGGCTGCGTAAAGCGCAAATATGTTTGTCCGTCGAAGGGGTCGGTGTAGTTGTTGAGGGTGCGCTGCAACACGATGTTTTTCAGGTTTTTGTGGAATACACCCGCCTGAATAAGCCCCACTGACTTGAAATAATGCTCCAACATCAGGTCAAAATTCATGGAAGTGGTGGCTTTCAATGCGGGATTGCCCGCCGTGATGGTGTTGTTGGGAATGTCGCGGTTGCGGGTAGGCGCCAGGTCGGCGTAGTTGGGACGGGCGAGGGTGTTGGTCCAAGCCAAGCGCACGATGGTGTTTTCGCGCAAATCATACTTGAAATGCAACGATGGCATCACGTTGGTGTAGCTCGATTGACCAGTCACGGGCGTTACCGTCGTAAAATTGTTGGTGGTCGCATTGGCGGTGTAGTTTACTGAGGTATTTTCCAAACGAACCCCTGCCAACATGAAGAGTTTTTCGCCCAAGTTTTGGTTCAACATGGCATAGCCCCCCGTGATGTTTTCGGTGGCGGTGAAGTTGGCGCCCAAATACGACGCGGGTGCGTCCACGTAAGCAGCATTGTATTTACTTTGAAAACGACCCAATTCCGCCGGAGTAGGAAATGGCCCGACTTTGTAAGTACCCTCGGGCGCACCGCCACGGGTGTATTGCGCGTCTGAATAATCTTGCGTTTCGGTATTTGCCCAAGTGACGTTTGTCCCCGTGGGCGGCACAAAGTTGCCCCGACTTTGGCGTTGTTCTTTGGCTTTGTCGCGCAGGCGGAGGCCAAATTTGACCGAGTTGGAATACTTTCCTTTGGTATTGAGCGGCAACGTAAAATCCATGCGGGCGTTGAAATCGCGCTCATCGGTGAAGTCATTGCGGACTTGAAAAGGTTGGTGTGCGCCCGTGGCGTAGTTGAGCGGTGTCGCAAAATCCACAAACGAGAAAGGAGCGTCGGTGGTATTGGGACGGAGGGTGACGTTGTTGTAGCGGAAAGTCATGTAATACTCACGCGGGCGGTCTTCGGAAGCATACGCATAAGTAGCCGACCAGTTCATTTTCAGCTTGTTGGCTATCAAATGCTCGCCGCCCAAGTTGTAAGAAGTAGTGGTTTGACGCTCCAAACGGGCATTCCGCACGTCGTCGGCCCCGCCTTTGGTTTCGTATTCTACCCGCGCACCCGTCACGAGGCCCTGGGCGTTGGGCAAGCCACGGTAGCGGGTAGTGCCTGTGCCAACGGTATTGCCTGTCGAGGCTTGATTGAGGCGGTAGCGCGCACGAAAACGGTTTTCGTAGTCGTCGCGGCGGTTTACAATTCCTTTGAAATAAATCGTAGAGTGCGTGCCAATTTTATAATCCAAACCCAAAGACACTGAGCGGCGAATCCGCCAAACGTCGTATTTACGAATCTGAAAATCAGTCATAAACGGCACGCTGCCGTCGGCAGCCGAGGTACGGTCCCACACTTTTTCAATGTTGTCTGAGCCATAGCGGTTGTTGTTGTAGTTGCCGCTCAAAATCACCCCTAACTTATTGTCAAAGAAGCGTTTGCCCAAAATCAAAGAGCCTTGAAAAGGATTAAAACCACGAATGGGCGCGCTACCACCCGCTACCGTGGCCGAGATACGGGTTTTGTTGGGCGCGGCACGGGTGACGAGATTGACAGCACCGCCGATAGCGTCAGCGTCCATGTCGGGAGTGAGGGCCTTGCTGACCTCAATGCTCTGAATCATGTCGGCAGGAATCAGGTCAAGTTGCACGTTACGCACGCCAGCTTCTGCCGACGGCAAACGCTCGCCATTGACCATCACCGAGTTGAGACGGGCTTCGGTGCCTCGTACCAAGCCGTAACGGGCTTCTCCTTGGTCGTTTTGGACTGTAATGCCGGGAATACGCTTCATGGCATCGCCAATGTTAGCATCAGGAAAACGCCCGATTTGGTCGGCAGCCACGATGTTGGTAACGTTGATGTTGGTACGTTGTTGGTTGAGGGCTTTGGCTTGCCCCAAAAGGCGGTCGCCCATGACCAGCACCTCATCGGTAGAAATAGCCCCCGATTTGAGCATAAAATTGAGCGTAACGGTCTGACCCGTTGTTACTTCTACTTCTTGGGTTTGGCTTTCGTAACCGATGTACGAGATTTTGAGGTTGTGCCTGCCTGCGGGCACTTTGACCAACACAAACTGTCCGTTTACGTCGGTAGCTGCGCCTTGTTTGAGGTCAGTCAGGATGACTGAAGCACCGGGCAGGGAGAGGTTTTGGTCTTTATCAACGATTTTGCCACGAATCGTACCCGTTTGGGCAATGGCCGAAAAGCTCACTAACAAGGTGAGTAATACAATGGAAAATTGGCGCATAAAAAGTGGGATATGGTTTGAAGCCGCAAAGTTCCCCTTTTAGTATTAAGCCAATATTGCTCAAATGTAAAGTAATTGTAACGCTCCTAAAAAAACGCTTCTCCCCTGAGATGCTCCTTGGACTCCATTTCGTCGGTCAGCCCAACGTAGTCTTATATTGAACTGTTTTTACGCCATCCCCAGTTGAGTTTCCAGTGGGGAGTCAGTCGGTTGGCGTATTTGGACTGGCGGTAAGAATGAATGTGCATAGCTGTTTTTTTGCAAAATAACAGCCAGTATTTTAACTGAAAATGAGGAAATTGTTACGAAAATGATAGGTTTTTAGGTCAATGTTCCTGCTGCCGATAATGCTCCTTGCGCTGTTCGTTGGGGTCGTCCATTTTGGGACTGGGGGGCAGGGTTTTCCAATTGAAATTCTTCTTGTAAACCTCCATTGCCTTGTTGATGTCAAACACGCGCGTGTCGGGTAGCACGTACTCGTAGGGCGTGTAGTCGGGCTGGTCGGTGAAAAAATCTTGGAGCAACGAGGCCGTGGCGTCGTACTGATTGACGTAAGGAATGTGCAGGATGTTGTAAATGGTTTTGAGAATCGAGCCAAAATTGGCGTGCGTGTGCGACACCTGCCCGCGCTTGACGTAAGGCCCAGCCATCATCAAAACCGACCGATGCCCGTCAATGTGGTCCACGCCGCCCTGCGGGTCGTCTTCGGTGACGATGACAAGCATATTTTTCCAGTAAGGCGTGTGCGAAAGGTACTGCAAAAGTCGCCCGAGCGAAGCGTCGTTGTCGGCCATGAACGAGTGGGGATACGGAAAACCCACTTCGGGCCGCACTCCTGCGCCGTGGTCGTTGGGCAGTTGGAGGGCAATAAGCCACTGGTCTTTTTGGCCTTTTTGGGGTTTGAGAAAAGGCAACGTCGGAAATTCTTTTTCAAATTGATCCATGCGAAGCCAATCGGGAATGTTCATATCAAAACCCGCATAGTTGCGCGAAGTGCGCTCGTACAGTGCTTTTTGCAGGGGAAAAACCACCGGTTGTCGCGCCCCAAACTCAAAGTGGTTCCATTCTTCGGCCACGCCCGCAAACTCGTTGCCTTCGCCAAAATTGTAAAACGGGATTTTCTGTCTTTCGAGGGCTTCCCAAAGGCCGCCAATTTCGCCGTAATCT
>JALOLW010000396.1 GCA_025455795.1 Spirosomataceae bacterium | reverse complement strand
ATTTAGCATTCACTTCAAATATTAATCTAAGATTTCCAGTAACCTTGCAGTTCTTGGAGTTTTTTAATCTAAGACATGTCGCCATTACTCTGATGTTCGGTAACTTTGTCATTCCTTGGCTGTGTTTGAGAGCGGCAAACTCTACAATCAGAATAGCATTTTTACCCAAAAGCCCAATAAGCATAATCATAGCCACTTGGGCATAAATGTTGTTTTCTAAGCCCAATGTCCATAAAAAAGCAAATGCTCCAAAAATACCCGTTGGTAATGAAAGTATAACTGGCAAGGGCAAAAGCAAACTTTCGTACTGTGCCACCAACAATAAATACACAAAAACCAAACAGATGATAAAAATGTAAATGGCTTCGTTGCCTGCCATTACTTCGTCACGGGTGATGCCTGCCCAGTCAATATCATAGCCTTTTGGGAGTTTGGTTTTGGCAACTTCCTGTACGGCAGCGATTGCTGAACCGCTGCTGAAACCCTCTTTTGCTTCTCCATTCAACTCAGCCGAAGGATACATATTGTAGCGAGTGATTTGGTCAACGCCATAGGTGCGTTCGATGGTTACAAAAGCCGACATCGGCACCATTTCGCCATTGTCATTTTTTACATAAAGGCTCAAAATATCTTCGGGTTTGGCTCGGTATTGGGGCAGTGCCTGCACCATTACTTTGTAAAGCTGACCGTATTTGATAAAATTACTGGCATATTCGCTACCCAACAAAGTCTGGAGCGTACTCATGGCATTGTTGATGGTTACTTGCTTTTGTGCTGCTTTGTCTATGTCAATATTGACGGTATATTGCGGATAGCTTGCATCGAAGATGGTAAATGCTGATGCTATTTCGGGGCGAGCTTTGAGGTCTTTAATAAATTGTTGAACCACCGTTTCCATCTGCTTGAAATCGCCTGAACCAGTTTTATCTAACAAACGCAACTCAAAACCCGAAGCATTGCCATAACCTGGCACCGCAGGGGGTGGAAAAAGCTCTAACTTGGCATCTTTGATGTGTTGGGTGCGTTCTTTAACTAATGAAATCACGTCTTCGACCGATTCTTTTCGTTCTTCCCAATTTTTAAGATTGACCAAAAGTGTACCGTAGGTTGCCCCTGTACCATCTGAAAGGATGTTTGTACCAGCCAAAGACGAAATAGACTCTACCGCAGGAATATCCTTGCAAGAGCGTTGAATTTCGTCAACCACGGCTTTGGTACGCTCCAAAGTAGAACCCGATGGGGTGGTAACACTGACGTAAAATGTACCTTGGTCTTCGTTTGGAATAAAACCCGATGGGGTGAGTTTGGTAAAAAGTCCTATAAAAAAGCAGAAGCCAAGGAGTGCCAAAAATGTAATCAATCGGCGATTGACAATGAGGCTTAAAAGCCCCTGATAACGGTCGGCAAGTCCAGAGTACCAACGATTGAAACCATCAAAAAATCGAGATACGAAGTTTTGTTTTCTGTGATTACCATGTGTGTTTTTCAAAATCATAGCACACAAGGCAGGCGTAAGCGTAAGGGCAATAACACCCGATAGTACAATAGAAACCGCCATTGTGAGTGAAAATTGGCGGTAAAAAATTCCCGAAGGACCAGACATAAAAGCCACAGGAATAAATACTGCCGACATCACCAATGTAATGGCTATGATTGCCCCACTGATTTCTTTCATGGCTTCTTCGGTAGCTGCCAAAGGGGAAAGGTTTTGTTCTTCCATTTTGGCATGAACGGCTTCCACGACCACGATGGCGTTATCAACCACGATACCGATAGCTAAAACCAAGGCAAAGAGTGTTACAAGGTTAAGCGAAAAGCCCATCAGAGCCATAAAAGCAAAAGTGCCAATCAAAGAAACTGGAACAGCAATGGCTGGAATAATGGTAGAACGCCAATCTTGGAGAAAGATAAAGACCACGATTGAAACTAAAATAAACGCTTCGATAAGCGTTTTGATAACTTCATGCACAGAGGCATCCAAAAAACGAGAAACATCATAACTCACTTCGTAATCCATTCCTTGGAGAAACGTAGTCTCTTTGATTTCGGCTAATTGAGCTTTTACATTTTGAATAACCTCACTGGCATTAGAACCCGGTAACTGTTTCAGCATCAAAGAGGCGGCAGGCCTTCCATTGAATTTTGCTTCTACGTCAAAGTATGTGGTACCAAATTCAACATCAGCTACATCTTTTATCCTCAATATTTCGCCACTCACTGATGATTTGATAGGAATATTAGCATATTCTTCTTCAGTATTATATTTGCCTTTGTACTTGATAACGTATTGTAGTGATTGGTCTTGTTTATCAGTACTTTCACCTACCTTGCCAGGTGCTGCCTCAATATTTTGCTCTTCCAATGCACCTATTACGTCATCAGCCGTTACATTGTAGTTTAACATTTTATCGGGTTTGAGCCAAATACGCATGGCATATTTTTTAGCCCCAAACATTTCGGCATAACCTACTCCTTTAATCCTTTTAAGATTTGGCAAGATGTTTATATCAGCAAAGTTGTAAAGGAATTTTTCTTCTACGCTTGAGTCTGAACTATAGACGTTCAAATACATTAACATCGCATTTTCTTCTTTGGCAATCTTAACCCCATTTTTGGTTACTTCTGGTGGTAATTCTCCCATCACTGTAGCTACACGATTTTGTACGTTCACTGCTGCCACATCGGGGTCTGTACCTACTTCAAAAATAATTTGTACGACACCTACACCATCGTTTCCAGCATCTGAAGACATATATTTCATACCTGGCACACCATTGATAGAACGTTCCAATTGAACCAATGCAGCTTTAGTAACTGTTTCTGCATTTGCTCCTGTATATTCAATAGTTACGTTTACTTCGGGGGGAGCCACGCTTGGGAATTGAGCCATTGGCAAACGATTAAGTGCAAGAAAGCCCAAAAGAGTAATAATGACCGATATTACGATAGATAACAGCGGTCTGTGTATGAATCTGTTAAACATCGTTTATCTGAAATTTACGGTTTTTACATTTACTTTATCGCCAACTTTTACGGTTTGGATACCCTCAAACAGAATACGCTCTTGTGAGCTAATACCATCTACAATGTATAATTTGTCTAATCGTACTATGGGTGTTACACTCTTTTGTTCTACGGTATTTTGGGTATTGACAACATAGATATATGTTTTGTCTTGTACTTCAAAAGTAGATTTTTGAGGAATAACTATTGCTCCTTTTACGCTTTGGTTCAATCGGATTTTACCCGATGCTCCGTGACGTAGTACTTTTTCGGGATTTGAGAATCTGGCACGAAAAGCAATATTACCAGTAGCTTGGTCAAACTCTCCCTCGATGGTTTCAATTGTTCCTTTTTGTGGATATTTCTCTCCGTTGGCAAGGATTAAATCAACTTTTTCAAGGTTATTGGATTTCTTTTTTTGTATAAAATCCAAATATTCTTTTTCTGAAACATTGAAATAGGCAAAAACTTCGGCACTGTTAGAGAGTGTTGTAAGAGCAGTGCCCTCTTCGACCAACGCACCTGTTTTGAGCAAATGACGATTCAGAACACCACTAAATGGGGCTTTGATTTGGCTAAAAGACATTTGAAGTTTAATGCCTTCAATATCTGTTTTGATTTCTTCAATTTTAGCTTCATTTTCTAAGATTTTGGCTTCGGCAACCTCTTGTTCCGACTTAGAAACTATTTTGTTTTCGACTAACTCTTTCGTGTTTTTAAGTCCGATTTCGAGTGTTTTCATTATTGATACTGTAAATGGTTTGTCCAGCAGTTACAAATTTGCCTTCATCAGCCCAAATTTTTTCGATAACCCCTTTGGTTTTGGAGCGAATCTCAACATTCTGAACCGACTGAATTTCAGCCACATATTCTTTTGTGTAAACCGTGTCAATGATGGCAGGATTAACAATAGTATAATTTTGTGTAGTTGTCATTTCTTGGGTATTCTCTTTTTCAGATGAACACGCCGACAATAGGCATATAGCAATGCCTATCAACATGAATGTTTTTTTCATAATTGAAAGCCCCAATTAACCTTGAGGACGTTTTATTTCGTAGATCATTAGGTTTGCGTAGTTGCAAAACCTTGCGAGAATGTTGAATAAAATCATGGAGAGGATTGAGCAGAATTGCAAACGCAAATCTGAAACCCTATATCTAAAATCAAAGAAGAAATCAACCTAACTGAGGCGGTGGAGAAACTATGTCAGGCTGAAACTGCAGAAAACAAACATTTCTATACGGTAGCTTCACGAGCCTTGATTCGTATTGAAAAACCGTTTTTATGGGAAGAAAAATATAATTTACTTGGAAATACAACACCAATTTAGCTATTTCAAAGCTCAGACCCTCTTCATTATCATGTTCGTCATGTTCGGCAACAGCATTATCAAAACCTAAAATTTGTTCCAAAACTAATTCTGAGATACTTTCTATATCGTTGTAACTTAAATCTTCGGCTATATAGTCAGGTCGAGCATCGGGGGCATCAATACTGCAATTCAGTATGTGCAATGCCATCAATATCCAGAAATAACTAAAAATAGTATGTTGTCTAAGCCAATTCATACCACAAAGTTAGCAGATAAAAACGAAAAGAAATAAAATATCTGGTGTACCAATATGAATGCCCTGATGGTGATATACAAGTTGCGCTGCGACAAAGAGCTAAAATCGCTCTCTGTCTTTAAAAGTGTCAAAGCGGAAATTTTCTTTGGAAGCGGCTTGAAGAGTTTCAATCAGGGCCTCTGTTTGGGCAAGCGCTTCTTCTTGGCCTCGTAGTTTTTTATGGTATTTCGCGCAAAGAATCGTGTTCGGCCAACAAGTTTTGTAGTAAGTTTTCGACGTTTTTCATGGAAAAGACTGGATTTTTTACTTGTTGACAAAGTTAGTAAAATCGGAGGTCAGTAGCTGGTGTAAAGCCTCAAAATCTTCGCTGCGGGTAGTTTTGTAGTGTTTTTCGTGGAAACGGTCGAGGCGATCCAAAATAGTGACCAAAAATTGCTTCTCGACGGGCGTGAGCAGTCCCAACGCCATGTCGCCCACTTTTTGCATTTGGGGCAAACAAGCCTGTACTTTTTCTACGCCCGCAGGCGTGATGCGCACCCGCTTGGAGCGTTTGTCTTCTTCGTCGGGAAACTCTTCCAAATACCCCGCCGCCACCATGCGCTTGATAACATCTATGCCCGACGGAAACTCCGACAACAACTGATTGATAAGTTCGCTCTTTTTGGGCGTACCCATCTCCATCGTGCAGAGCAGATATACCCAATCTTCCACGTTGTTGAGCGCGGTTTCTTGCAGGGCTTTTTTGGAATAAATCGAAGCAAACTTCCCCATGCGGCCCAGATGCCCCATGATTTTGCCTTCGAGCGGTATGCCGTACTCGTTGATGGCTTGGTAGGTATTGCCGCGTGTGGCCAAAATACGCTCACAAAACGCTTCAATGCTCAAATCGGGCTGTTCGGCTTCGTGCGCCGCCCAAAGATTGACGAGTTCAACTAATTTATTGTTTGACATACAAAAAACTATGTTTTCGATAAAAACAATTTTAAAATTAGAGGGTTTAGTTATGAAAACAAAATATTTTTTCTGAAAAATTTGCTTTTAATTATGAAAACATAATAAATTTGTGCCATAAAAAATAAATAAATTATGTTTTCATAAAAAATAAAACTAAAAACATGCCCCGCAACACCGTAGCCGAACTCAAAGGCGCAGGCAAAGAATACAAAACAGGCGACCAAATCATCACCGCCCTTCACCCGACGGATTTGAAACTGTACGAGGGGGAGTTGCTGCTCATCATTGGGCCGTCGGGTAGTGGTAAAACCACGCTGCTCTCGTTGTTGGGGTGTGTGATTTATCCGAGCATGGGCGATTTGTACGTCAATGGCGCACACATCAACGACCTGAAAGAGAATCAGTTGGCCAAATTAAGGCTCGATACCATCGGGTTTGTGTTTCAACAGTTTAACCTGCTCGCCCCCCTCACCGCCGCTGACAACGTGGCCATGCCGCTCAAATTGCAGGGAGTCGGTGGTAGCGAACTCAAACAGCGCACTAATCAAGCTCTCCAAATGGTGGGGATGACCGATCGCGCCAAAAACCTCCCCAAGCAGCTTTCGGGCGGGCAGCAGCAGCGCGTGGCCATTGCCCGCGCCCTGGTCACCAATCCCAAAATCGTGCTGTGCGACGAACCGACGGCCTCGCTCGACAAAGACTCGCTCGCGGTGGTGATGCAGGAATTGAAAAATTTGGCCAAACAGGGCAAATCCGTCGCCGTCGTTACCCACGATCCGCGCCTCCAACAATACGCTGACCGCGTCGTAGAAGTCAAAAATGGCATGGTGGAGGAGGTAGTGGCATGACAAGTAAATTCTCTAATTATCAAACCATTAACATGAAACATCTCCTTATTTTCTACCTATTGGCAGCACCGTTTTTGTTTAGCTCTTGCAACAAAGACGAAAAGAAAGACGAGGCAAAGGCGGCGGCTGATTCGTTGGCGGCGCGACCTGCGCTCAAAGACCAAGTGCAAGGCGTGGCCCGCATCGAACCCGAAGCGGGGATTCTGGACCTGACGGCTGGTACGAGTGGGCGCATCACCAAAATATTGATGGCCGAAAACCAAGAAGTGAACGCGGGGCAGCCGTTGCTTTCGATAGAGGTATCGGTCGAAAACGCGCAGTTGTCGCAGGCACAGAGCAAGTTGGGGACGCAACGCGCCACCATCGCGGCCAATCGCGCTTCGGTCGAAGCCCTCAAAGCCAACCTGCCCAACGTGCGCCAAACCTACGAGCGCAATTTGGCCTTGTACCAATCGCAAGCCCAAACCAAACAGACCGTGGACGACTCCAAAGCGGCCTTGGACAAACTCCTCAAAGACATCGAAGCCGCCGAGGCAACTGTCAATCAGGCCAGTAGCCGAGTGACTGAACTTGAAGCCGACATCAGCTATTACCGCACGGTGTTGAACCAGAAACGAGTATTGGCTCCCACGGCAGGTAAGATTTTGGATATTCCTGTCAAAATCGGGGATTACGTGGGGCAGACCACCAAAATTGGCGAAATGGCCGCCGCAGGGGCGTACATTGCCCGCACGGAGGTGGACGAACTCTTTGCCGACCGCGTGCAAGTAGGCCAAAAAGCCGTTATTTTTTCGCAAACCACGGGCGATACCCTTGCTACGGGTGTGGTGAGTTTTGCGGCAGATTATTTGAAACAAAAGTCGTTGTTCAAAGACCAATCTACCGAGCAGGAAGACCGCCGCGTGCGGGAGGTACACGTGCGCCTCAGCGCCGACCGCAAACCCCTCATCGGCAGCCGCGTGGATTGTTTGATTTTGTTGAAATAGGAATTAAAACTCGCCGTAGCGGCGCACCCACCCCTGCCCCTCCGAGGAGGGGATTCTCGAGTACTCCTCTCCTTACCAAGGAGAGGGGGCAGGGGTGAGGTTAATTGACGCAAACTATTGGTGGCACGACTCCAAGTCGTGCCACCAATCAATCCCGTGAAATTTTACTCAAATGAAAGAAGCATTTCAATTTTTGTGGTACGACAAGGCCAAACTCTTTGGTATCTTGTTTGGCATGGTGCTGTCGGTGTTTTTGGTGGGACAACAAGTGATGATTGTCGTTGGCTACTTTCAACCAACAGTACATCTGGGTCGTGTCCGACAAAAGCAAACAAGTGATAGACCTGCCCCTGATAGACATGCGTGTGGGCCGCAGCCTGCGTACTGTCAATGGCGTGAAAGCCGTGCATCCGTTTATTTTTGGCGGAGGTAACGTCAAACTCCCCAACGGCTCCAAAGTGGCCGTGAGCATGGTAGGCACACAAGCCCCGACTTTTGCGGGGGGGCCGTGGCGCATGAAAGAAGGCAACCCCATGAACGTACTCCAAGACGGCGGGGTGATTTTGGACTCGCGCAACGTGGAGATTGGCAAAGACTTACGCATCGGCGACAAACTCGAATACAACGGCAACCGCGTTCAAATCGTCGGGCTGACGGCCAAAACCGAAGGGCTGGGGGTGTCGTATGGCTTCACGACGGTAGAGCGCGCCCGCAAACTTTGCAATATCTCGCCCGACCAAGCCTCGGCGTTTTTGATAGAGTGGGAGGAGGGTTTCAGCGCGGCAGAAGTGGTGGACCACATCAACCAAACTATTCCGGGCGTCAAGGCGTGGGAAGGTTTCGCCTACCGTGAGGCATCGCTGCGGTATTTTGCGGGCAACAGCGGCATCGTGGCCTCTTTTGGGTTGTTGGTGGTGTTTGCGGTGATTACGGGTTTTGCCATCGTGGGCCTCACCATGTACTCCGCTGTCAACGACCGCATCCGCGACTACGGCACGCTCAAAGCCATCGGCGGCACCAACGGCACCATTCGCAAACTCATTCTTTCTCAAGCCCTTATTTACTCGGTCGTCGGCTTTACGTTGGCTTACGGAATGTTGGTGTTTTTTATCAACGCCACGGCAGGTTCGCTTGATTTGCAGCTTACCCCCGTACTTTCGTTTAGTTTGGTAGGGGTGACGATTTTCATCGCGGTTATGGCGAGTCTTTTTGCCATGCGAAAAATCACCAAACTCGAACCTGCGGCGGTGTTTAGAACGTAAAATAATGAAAAATATAGCACACGGATTGGACAGATTAGACAGATTCAAACGGATTTTTATCCGTTCCAACCCATTAAATCCGTTCAATCCGTGTTCCAAAAAAGCTTATACTATGAAAAAAATAATTCTAATATTCACTCATTTACTCATGCTCTCATTCACGCATTGCGCGTGGGCGCAGCGGCGCGTGTCGCTCTCGGAGGCGGTCAGTGTGGCTTTGCAAAATCGGCTTGAACTCAAAAATCAGCAGGTGCAAGTCCAACTGGCTCAGTTGGAGACCGATAAACTCCGGGCGCGGTGGATGCCCCAAATCAGCGGCAGTGCCGATATGCGCTGGAATACGCAAATCCAGACGAGCGTTATCAAAGACGCGGCGTTTATTCCGGGCGGTGGCGATGCCGTCATTCGTTTGGGCGTACCGTTCAACAATACCCTGACGCTCAACGCCGAACAAAAAATCTATGACGCGCAGAAGAAAATAGAACGTCAAATCACCCAAACCAACGTAGCGCAGCAACAAGTTCAGATTGAAAAACTCAAAAACGACATTCGTTTGGCGGTCAATGAGGCGTATTTGGGGGCGTTGTGGGCCAAAGAAAAAGCCGCACTCTCGGCCCAAACCGTGGCCCGCGCCAAAACCTATTTGACGACCGCCCAAGCGCAGTTGGAGAAAGGAACGATTTTGCCTAACGAAGTCGAGAAACTGCGATTGGACGTAAGCAATGCCGAATTTGCCCACCGCAAAAACCAGCAAGACGAGCAGTTGAGTTGGCAAAATTTGTTGTACCAAATGGGCGAAACCCAAAGTACCGAAGCCCTCGAATTGACCGAAAATTTGGCGACTTTGACCAGCTTACCGACCTTGTCCACCACCGACTTTAATACCGCCGACCGCCCCGAAATCAAAGCCGAACAAGCTGCCATGAAAACCAACGAACTCAACGCTTTGAAACAAAAAGCCGCCCAAAAACCTACCTTGGGCGCGTATGGCACTTACGGGACGTTGCAGTTCAACGACGTACCCAATCCGTTTGCGGCCAATACGTGGTTCAATTACAATTTTGTGG
>JALOLW010000043.1 GCA_025455795.1 Spirosomataceae bacterium | reverse complement strand
TTCATAAATTTGTTCTGCCTGTGCAAGATATTTGTTGATGATTCCTCTATAAAGTCTTGTTCGTGACGGCGTACTCCCCATAAAAAACACTTTGGCAGAAGGTTTAAATGTGAGAAACACCTGAATTGTACGAATAACAGTTGCAATGATTCTTTCCATGTCCTGATTGTTAGTGACACTCATATCATCAAATGTGCCATCTTGTTTTATATCTACAAGTGCCAGATTATAGATGTTGGCGGTCTCTAACTCCCTAAATTCAACCACTTTTTGAACAACTCTTTTTTGACTAATACTTTGAAATTCAAAACGTTGTCCATCTTCAAGAACTTTGAAAGGATATGCAGGCTTATCCATAATAGTTTAAAATTTATCAATCCACTACAACTTCGTCCATGGCTACGCGGGTGGGCTTGCCTGCGGCGGGGTGGCCTGCGGGGGCAGGGCCTGGATTTTTGGCCTTCACACGCACATAACGAGCGCGGGCAGTTTTGAAATCGGCCACTACGGGCATTATCTCCCACGGGCCGTCCAACTGATACGTCACGGGCTGGGCAATGGCGTCTTTGAAACTCTCTCCGTCGCGCGAGAGGCCAATCTCCACCGACGACGGCGGAAACGTCCCCGCCATGATAGATTTCAAGAAGTTGGCCGTTACTTTGGTCACGGGGCGCACTTCGCCCAAATCAATTGTGATTTCTAAATCTTTCTCCCGAATTCCTACCCATTCGTTGGCGTTGCGCGGACTTTGAGCGATTTGCCCGTCGGTGAGTTTCTTGACGTTATCATCCACACCGTCGGCGGGCTTTTGGGCGTAAGTGTAAGGCTTCCCTTTGGCACGGTGAATAAAAAACGTTTCCTCAAACTGCGTCCCCGCCGTTGTCATGGCCTTGACGGTGGTGGTTTTGGTGAGTGTGATGGGCGTAAAATACTCCGTCGAGGCCGTGGTGGGTGTTTTGCCATCGAGGGTATAGTACATTTTGCTGTCGTTGTCGAGTTTTTCGAGGCGCACTTGCAGTTGTCCTTGGTCGTTGAACTGCGTACTGGCCGTGATGTCGAGAATGCGCTTCGAGTAGTTGGTTTTGGTATAGTCTAAGCGTTTGAGTTGGTCTTTGAGACGCGACGCAAAATCCACAAAATTCTTGGGTCCAGCGGGCATCCAAGCGGTTTCGGCAATGGCAATGGCCCGTGGATACACCATGTACTCTACTTTTTCGGGGGTATTGAGGTATTCCGTCCAAATGTTGCCCTGTACGCCCAAGATGTACTTTTGCGAAGCCGCATCGAAGCCATCGGCGGGGTCGTAGCCATAGACTTTTTCGATGGGCAAATAGCCCCCGATAGCGAGTGGTTCTTTGGCAGGATTGGCCTGATAATAATCCAAATAGTAGTAAGTCGTGGGGGTCATCACGACGTTGTGCTTCTGCTTGGCGGCTTCGATGCCCCCCGACGTGCCGCGCCAACTCATCACGGTCGCGTTGGGGGCGAGTCCACCTTCCAAAATCTCGTCCCAACCGATGATGGCACGTCCTTTGGAATTGACAAATTTCTCGATGCGCTTGATGAAATAGCTCTGCAACTCGTGTTCGTCTTTGAGCTTTTGTTTTTTGATAAGATCTTGACAGAAAGCACTTTGTTTCCACGCATCTTTGGGACATTCGTCGCCGCCAATGTGGACGTATTTGCTCGGAAACAGCGCAAATACTTCGGTCAATACGTCTTGCAAAAACGTAAAAGTTTTTTCGTTGGGGCAAAACACGTCGGTATTGACGCCCCAATTGGTAAAGACTTCATAGACTTTGGCAGACTCACAACCGAGTTCGGGGTAAGCCGCCAACGCCGCACCCGCGTGGCCTGGCATTTCGATTTCGGGGATGATGGTCACGTACTTCGCTTGGGCGTATTTTACGATGTCTTTGATGTCGGCTTGGGTATAAAATCCACCGTGTTCTTTTCCGTCAAATTGCTGGGGGTAGTTTTCAAAATAATTACCCACGGGCGACTGCTTGCGCTTGGACCCTATTTGGGTGAGTTTGGGGTATTTTTTGATTTCGATGCGCCAACCCTGGTCGTCGGTGAGGTGCCAATGAAAGGTGTTCATTTTGTGGAAAGCCATCAAATCAATGTATTTTTTGACAAAAGACACGGGCATAAAGTGCCGCGACACGTCGAGCATCAAGCCACGGTAACCAAAACGCGGCTTGTCCTGAATCTCGCAAGCGGGCATCGTCCACTTGATATTTTCGACGGGCGTGGGGCTAAACACCTGTACAGGCAGGAGTTGGAGCAAGGTTTGCATTCCGTAAAAAGCCCCCTGCGGCGTGGCCGACTCCAAAATCACGCGGTCGGCATTGACGCTGAGTTTGTAGCCTTCGGCACCGAGCGGCAAGGCTTTGTTTTGACGAACATGGATGACGTTTTTGGCATTAGGCGCGGCTTTGACCGCAATAGGAAGCGGTAATTTGGAAGCAGCTTTGATGGCACTCCCCAGCGACTGCGCGATGGGTTTGAGGGCTACATCTTTGGCGGTGAGGATGATTTGTGTTTGGGCGTTGAGCGAAAACTGCCCGTTTTGGCCCATAAACTGCGCCGGAAAAGGCACGAGGTTGTAAGTGTTATCTTGGGCGTAAGCGAAGCCCCCTACCCCAAAACCAATAACGAATAACCAATAACGAATAACCTGTGCTTCGGCACGTAGAGATAAAAAAAGAAGGCGCGTTTTCATACAGTTTGGATAGTTTCTGGGACAAAGAAACTAAATTTTACCCAAAACTGAGGCCATAAAAAACGAATGGGTTATCAGTTGTTGGTGATTTGAGCTTAGTTTTCTCATTTCCAATAGCTGATAACCCAACGATAACCCGTGACTATTTGAGGATAACGACTAGCGAAATCTTAGAAATTAGCCGCTGCTTTGTTCCAGTCTATGACGTTCCAGAAGGCATCTACGTAGTCGGGACGCTTGTTTTGGAATTTGAGGTAGTAGGCGTGTTCCCACACATCAAGGCCAACGATAGGCGTACCTTTGACCTCGGCAATGTCCATGAGTGGGTTGTCTTGGTTGGGTGTAGAGGTGATGGCTACGCTACCGTCTTCTTTTTTGATGAGCCACGCCCATCCTGACCCAAAACGCCCCAAGGCCGCTTTTTTAAATTCGTCTTTGAAATTTTGATAGGACCCAAAAGCCGCGTTAATGGCATCGGCCAGCGCACCAGTGGGTTCTCCACCACCGTTGGGCGAGAGGATATTCCAAAAAAACGTATGGTTCCAGTGACCGCCGCCGTTGTTGCGTACTGCGGGAGAAATCGCGCCCGCGTTGGCTACCAACTCCTCAATGCTCTTGCCTTCGTTGGGCGTACCTGCCACGGCATTGTTGAGATTGGTAACGTAGGTATTGTGGTGACGACCGTGGTGAATCTCCATGGTGGTTTGGTCAAAGTGCGGCTCCAGTGCGTCGGAAGCGTAGGGAAGTGGGTCTAATGTAAATGCCATGATGAATTGAAAATTTTGAGTTGTTTAAAGAAATGCACATTTTCAAAACACCACAGGCCAAGGTTATGTTCGCAGCTTCTGAAAAAAATTCTTCAACAATTCTCTGATTTCGGTCTCCAAAACCCCCTTTTTTACTTTTGTCTTGGGGTGCAGTACGTTTTTTGAAAGCAACGAAAACCCGCGTTTTTCGTCAGCCGCGCCATAGACCACCCGCCCTATTTGCGCCCAGTAGAGCGCGCCCGCACACATGACACACGGCTCCAACGTCACGTATAAAGTACAATCTTTCAGATACTTAGCTCCCAAATACGCCGCTGCCGCCGTGATAGCGAGGATTTCGGCGTGGGCGGTTACGTCGGTGAGTTGCTCGGTTTGATTGCGGGCTTTGGCGATGATGCGGTCTTGGCACACCACCACCGCCCCCACGGGGATTTCGCCTGCTTCGGCGGCGGCTTGGGCTTCGTAGAGTGCCAATTGCATGTAATATTCGTCAGAGAAAACGGCAGGCATTGAGTCTTAGGCGTTGGGGAATTTGTAGTAAAGCGACAAAGTACAGGATTACAGACATCAAAATCAAGTTCAAGCGGTTAGATTGACCATTCATCAAATTTTCAGTCGTCGTTTGTCATTTTTCTGCGTACTTTTAGCTGCATTTTCGATACCCATCAAGCCATGACACCTCTTTTTGAAGAAACCCAAAATGCGCTGAGTAGCATCAAAATCAACGACAATTCGCTCGTTCTTTCGTCGTTACAAGCATTTTATCATACCATTCAATCACAGGGTTTTGCCATCAAATACGTCGTAGAAGGTGTCGAAAGATACACGCTCAATGGTATTCCGTTCCCCATTCAAACGGGGTCTTATCTCCTTTCCAACAACACCAGCGAAGGCCACATAGAAATCGAGCAAGGCCGCAATGTCAAAGGCATCTGTATCAATCTCTTGCCCGAACTCCTTTCGGAGGTAGTTGGCAGCCTTCAGCGACCCGATACTGCGTTTTCTGACCATGACTTAGGGCGTTTTTTTAGCAGTCACTTGTTTTTGGAAAACCAATACGATGCCCGATACACCCAAGTTGGGGCGTTGTTGCGCGTGTTGACGGACGATATTCGGTACCGTGCGCTGCAAGACAAAGACTTGACAATGGAGTTTTTTTACAACATTGCCGAGCGACTCGTGGCCGACCAAACGCCCATTTTTAGGCAGTTGCACACCATTCCGAGCGTCAAAGCCGCTACCAAAAAAGACCTTTGTCGGCGATTGTATCGAGGGCGTGAGTTCATGGATGCTTATTTTGTCAATCCCCTCACCGTAGCCGACACCGCGCGGGCAGCGTGTATGTCGGAGTACCATTTTTTTAGGCTTTTCAAACTCGCCTTTGGCCTTTCTCCCAACCAATACCTCATCCAACGCCGCCTCGAACACGGTCGTCAGTTGCTTCAAAAACAACAATGCTCCGTGTCGGCAGCAGCGGTCGAAGCGGGTTTTTCGGACATCTACACGTTTAGCAAAGCTTACAAAAAATACTTTGGCGTGGGGCCTTCGGTAGAGAAAGCGAGGACGGGTTTTTAGTGAATTCGGTCTGCTGTATTACCTTTGCAGGCTCAACCACCCAACTCCATGCAGTTAGACCGTACCATTGCACCCGATTTTCACGCCATTCAAGGGGTACATTTCCCCTCTTTGCAACAATCTTTTTTGGACAACAAACAGCCACTGTACGTCGTCAATATAGGACAGCAGCCCGTGGTGCGGGTAGAGGTACTTTTTGAGGCGGGTACTTGGCACGAGCAGTGCGAAGGCGCGTCGTTTTTTGCGGTCAAAATGCTCTCCGAAGGCACAAAAAAGCGTACTTCCATCCAAATCAGCGAAGCCCTCGACCAAGTGGGGGCGTTTCTCGAACTTAGCCACACGCCCGACCGCGCCAACGTGGTGGTGTATGGATTGCCCAAACACCTGCCCGTGATTTTGGCGGTTTTGACCGATTTACTCACCGAGGCTTCTTTCCCCGAAAAAGAATTTGAAAACCTCCGCAATATCACCCTTCAAAACCTCCGCATCAATCTCGAAAAAAACGCTTTTGTAGCGTCCAGCACCCTCAAAGGACGGATTTTTGGAGAAAAGCACCCCTACGGCCTGAGTCAAAACGAAGAGGCCATTCGGGCGTTGAAGCGCGACGATTTGGAAGATTTTTACGAAAAACGCATCAAAAACCGTCCGTTTCGCGTATTTCTATCTGGACAAGTGACCGACACCGAGGTAGCCCTCGTCAATCGTTTTTTGGGGCAACATTCGGTTGTACCTCCGCCTGACATCCACCTTGCGCCCGTCATTCAGCCTCAGCCAGAGGCGTTGTGGATAGAAAAGGCCGATGCCCTCCAATCATCCATCCGAGTAGGCCGACGATTGGTGACACGGCAGCATCCCGATTTTTATCAGTTGGTGGTAGCCAACGAACTATTGGGCGGCTATTTTGGGTCGAGGCTCATGCGCAACATCCGCGAGGAAAAAGGATTTACGTACGGAATCTCGTCGAGTCTGATTCCGATGCGGCGCGATGGTTACTGGACGATTGGCACGGATGTCAAAAAAGAGTTTTTGCAAGCTACCTTGACTGAAATAGAGAAAGAAATTGAGCGGTTACAACAAGACCTTGTGCCAGATGAAGAACTCGACCTTGTCAAAAATTACATGGCGGGGGCGTTTGCGGGGAGTCTGAATACCCCCTTCGAAATCGCTGACCGTGTGCGACTTATCGTTTTGGAAGGATTGGATGTAGATTTCTATTCCAACTATATTCAGCGTTTGCGCGTCGTATCAGCGGCAGAAGTACGCTATATCGCCCAAAAATACTGGCAGTGGGGCGAGTTGCAACAGGTTGTTGTGGGATAGTTTATTGATTATTCGTTTTAAATAATTCAAGTATATGAAAAAAATAGGGATTGCATTGCTGGTAGTGTTAGGCTTGGCGTCTTGCCAAAAATTTTTGGAAGATGAAGCGGGGAATGCCTTTGAAGCCAATGAGCAGGATATTCAGAACTACATCATGAACTCAAAACTCACTTTTGAGAAATCTACAACGGGTTTGTATTATTATTTACACAACAAAAATTCCAACGGGGCCAAGCCTACCCTGGGCGACGAAGTGGCGATTCACTACGCACTTTACACCCTCAAAGGCATCAAATTGGACAGTTCCGAACGCCTCAAAAACAAACCATACGCTTTTGTCTATGGTCCACAGCAGCTTATTGCTGGACTCCAAGAAGGCATCAGCTTGATGCGCAAAGGCGACCGCGCCACTTTTCTGATGAATCATACCCTTGCTTTTGGGTCACAGTCAGACCCTACGCTACCCGCCTATTCGGCGGTCAGAGCAGAAGTAGAGGTAATGAGTGTTCGCAATGAAGAGCAGCAAATCGAAGACTATATCGCCGCCAAAAAACTCAGCGTAACCGAGAAAACTACTTCGGGATTGCGTTTTATTCGCACCCAAACTACCACCAACGACCTCGTAAAAACGGGCGACGTAATCAAAGTAAAATACGCAGGCAAACTCCTGTCTGACAAGCAGTTTGACGCGGGCGAGATTCCTCAACTTGCCGTGGGGGGCGGACGATTTATCAAAGGTTTTGAAGAAGGCATCAGCAAGATGCGAATCGGCGAAAAAGCCATTTTGATTTTTCCGTCGGCCATTGGTTACGGCACGCAAGGCTCGGGCAATACGATTCCACCTTACGCTCCACTTCTGTTTGAGATTGAAGTCAATAAATAGGCTGAACGGTTTGATCGCTATCTTTCACTCCAAAATGATTGTGAAAGTTTGAAACGCAAACCATCTTTCCAAAACACCAAAAAAAATGTTAATTTTGTCACAATGAGGTACAACATCCGCTCATTACGTTTTCATGCGACAAGATTATCTGACAGGCAATAATGAAGCCCTTTCGCCCCTTGAAAAAGAAGTTGAAAAAGCACTACGCCCATTGTCATTTAGTGACTTTGCGGGGCAGGATAAAATCCTTGAAAATATCAAAATTTTTGTGCAAGCCGCCAAACAGCGCGGCGAAGCATTAGACCATGTCTTGCTGCATGGGCCTCCGGGCTTGGGTAAAACGACGCTTTCCAACATCATCGCTAACGAACTTGGGGCTACCATCAAAACCACTTCTGGGCCAATTTTGGACAAACCCAGCGACTTGGCGGGGCTACTCACCAGTCTCCAAGCCAACGACGTGCTATTTATTGACGAAATCCACCGCCTCAATCCTGTCGTGGAAGAGTATCTATACTCGGCCATGGAAGATTACAAAATAGACATCATGCTCGATTCGGGTCCCAACGCCCGCAGTATTCAGATTGGCCTCAATCCGTTTACGCTTGTGGGGGCTACCACCCGCGCGGGCTTGCTCACTTCACCATTGAGGGCGCGTTTTGGTATCAACTGTCGCTTGGAATATTACGATGCGGAGTTATTGGCCAGTATTGTCAAACGCTCGGCCAGCATCATGGGCGCACCCATAGACGACACGGGCGCGTACGAAATCGCCCGCCGCAGCCGTGGTACGCCGCGTATTGCCAACAACCTCCTGCGTCGCACGCGCGACTTCGCCCAAGTGAAAGGCAGCGGGCGCATCACCATCGAAATCGCCGAAATAGCCCTCAAAGCCCTTGATGTGGACCAATATGGCTTAGACGAAATGGATTTACGGATTTTGAGTACCATCATCGAGAAGTTTAAAGGTGGCCCCGTGGGGCTTTCGACCATTGCTACAGCCTGCGGCGACGAAGCCGAAACCATCGAAGAAGTGTATGAACCGTTTTTGATTCAAGAAGGATTCATCAAACGTACCTCTCGCGGGCGCGAAGCCACCGAAAAAGCGTACCGTCACCTCGGTATTGTTCCCAAACTCCGCACAGGCGATTTGTTCGGATAACGAGCATCGGTGCGACTTCCTTTTGATATTCTTGCGATTCTCAACTTCTGTATCTTGTGAAAGATAAGCCCAACATCACTTCTCCCCACGACAAGTTGGTCAAAGACCTACTTGCCGATACACAGCTTGCACGCGCATTTTTGGAAGAAATGTTGCCCGAAGAAGTTGTCGAGTTACTGGACTTACCTACACTTACGCACAAAAACACTTCCTATCTCACGCCTCAAATGGATGAGATATCATCGGATGTGGTTTTGGAAGTATATCTAAAAAATACGCAACAACCGCTCCAAATATCGCTTTTGATAGAACATAAATCCTACAAAGACGTGCGGGTGAGTTTTCAATTGCTGCGCTATTTGGCCGAAGGATATGGACAACAACTCAAAAACAAACAACCGCTGTATCCGATAATTCCCTTGTTGTTTTATCACGGACAAAAGCGTTGGAAACTGCGTCAAATAGAGGTATTTTTTGGTCAATACCCCGAAACAATTCGTCGTTTTGTGCCATCATTTGAGGTAGAATTTGTAAATTTAATGCAGATGCCAGAAGAGCAGTTGGAGCAGCTGCGCGATGGCGTTTTGAGTGCAACACTTCGTTTGTTACGTCATTCGCGCGACTGGTCGAGTTTGTTAGAGCGGCTGCCGCGCATCATGGAATCGTTGAGTGGAGTACAAGGAACTGGCTTCGTAATGAGTTTGTTTGTATATTTGTTCAGCGTTACAGAACTAACGGTAGCGCAGTTGAAAGAAAGTTTGCCACAAGAAACCCAAAAGACATTTATGAGTACTTACGACAGAATCATGGCCGAAGGTATTGCAAAAGGTAAAGCCGAGGGCATCGAAAAAGGCAAAGCAGAGGGCATTGCAGAAGGTATTGAAAAAGGTATTGAAAAAGGCATTGAAAAAGCAGTTTTGAATGCTTTTGACAATGGGATTGCGATGGATACCATTCGTATAATTACGGGAGAAAGTATCGAAAAAATTGAACAAATTCTGAAAAACAATAAGCGCAAATAGCCTTTTGGCATTCATTATGTCTTCTCTTATCCCTCGTCGTCAGCAGCGTGAAAACGCCAAACAAACCCTCGGCTACCGTATTTGGAGTATAGGCTTTGCGGTGTTTTACCCAATCATATCGGTATTTACATTTGTATTTACGGCGCTCGTCCAACTCCTCTCTGGGCTTTCGCAAGGGCTGGTGTGGCTCCTAAAAGGAGGAAAATCTATCCAATGACCGATGCCATAGTACAGCTACTCAACCAAAAAGTAGCGCAGTACAACCGTCCCGATTTTATCCCCTACGACCCCATCAGCATTCCGCATCGGTTTAGTCGTCCCCAAGACATCGAAATCATGGGTTTGTGGGCAGCGGTGTTGGCGTGGGGACAACGCAAAACCATCATTGCCAAATGCAACGATTTGATTGAACGCATGGACGGTACTCCCTACGACTTCGTCAAAAACCATACCGACAGCGACTTGAAGCGATTTTTGAGTTTCAAACACCGTACTTTCAACGCTACCGATACACTTTATTTTCTTCACTTTTTCCGACATTATTATACCCAACACGACTCGTTGGAAGATGCCTTCGCTGCACCTCTGACGGCTGATTCACAGCACATTGGTGAAGGATTGATACATTTTCATGCGTCATTTTTTAGTTTAGAAGATTTTCCTGAGCGTACCCGCAAGCACATCGCCACACCCGTGCGCAAATCGTCGTGTAAGCGATTGAACATGTTTTTGCGGTGGATGGTCCGTCGTGATGAATGTGGCGTAGATTTCGGGATTTGGACTAAAATCAAACCCGCCCAACTCATCTGCCCCTGCGATGTACACGTGGACAGAGTGGCTCGCAAGCTCGGCCTCATCCAACGCCCCACTACCGACTGGCAAACGGCGCTTGAACTCACCCAAAGTCTGTGTCTTTTGGATGCTCAAGACCCTGTTAAGTATGATTTTGCCTTGTTTGGATTGGGAGTAGAAGGAGAAATGTAAACCGCTTATTCCCATTTTTTCTCACCTGCCTCGATACGCACCGCCAAGGTATTTTGCTTAGGTGGCAGTGGGCAGGCATAGCGGTGATTGTAAGCACAGTAAGGATTGTAGGCGTTGTTGAAGTCTATGACCAGCTTGCCGTCTTTGATGTCGCTTTCTTTCAAGTCTAAGTAGCGACCACCGCCGTAGGTTTCGGCAGGGGCAGTAGCATCTCTAAACAATATCGAAAGCCCGTCGGAATGTTGATAAATCAGCAGTCGCTGTGGCTTATCTTCCATTTCAAACGTGGCATAACCGTATTTTTGGTAGGTAGCCGTAGAGCCGTCGGTCATCGGAACTTTCACCTCCTTGTCGGTGCTGTCGTAGGCTGTCACCGTGGCGGTGACTTGATAGGCAATATTGGGCGCGAAGTAGCTGAGTGCGTCAAAATCGGCTTTACTTTCGAGGGGTGACTGCTCGCTATTTTTGAAGAAACTATTTTTGTCTTTGCGTTCTTGTTCGATTTTTTGGAGATAAACATCTACCGATACCCGGGTATCTTCGCCCAAAAATGTGTAGCCAATCACTCCCGCAATCACGGCTACGATAAGCCCCACAAAAAATTTATTTTTGAACATGCTGCTGTTCGAGGTTGAACAATTCGTTGAGAACGTCTATGAGCGTATCGGCTTCGCCGCGTTTGCAGGCCGCTTTGAGTTGTAACACGGGCAGTTTGAGGATTTTTTGCATCATGCTCGCTGTCACTTTATCTACTTTGGCTACTTCGGCGTCAGTGAGATTTTTCATGAACTTCGCCATTTCTTCCTGACGAATCTGTTCGAGCGCATTTTTAAGTTTTTGAATCGTAGGCGACACCATCATCTCTTTCGACCATTCGCCAAACTCCGTGAGGGCTTGTCCAATAATGGCCTGTACTTGCGGCACGGCGTCGAGACGGCGCGCAAGAGCGGCGTTGGCGCGGCTTTGGAGGTTGTCAATATTGTACGAAATCACCCCAGGGACTTGCTCCACGTCGGCGGCTACGCTGCGCGGCACCGACAAATCTATCAGGTACTTAAACGACAACAGATTGTGCTGTATCAACAAGTTTTTGGTGATAAACGGCTCGTCGCGCACGATCGAAGAAATCACCACATCCGCTTGGGCAATTTGGCTTTCTACTTGCTCAAAATCAGCGACTTCAAAGCCCAACTCGGTAGCCAACGATTCGGCTTTGGCACGAGTGCGATTGACGAGAATGATGTTGGAATATCCTTTCTCTTTCAAGTTGCGGCACACGTCGGTGCCTATTTCGCCCACGCCCAACACCAAAATCTTGGGATTGGCTTTGAGAGCAGTCACTTCTTCGATGACCTCTACCGCCACGTAAGACGTAGAAGCGGCGCCATCGCGGAAAGCCGTCTCTTGGGCAACGCGCTTGTTGGCAAAGAAAATAGTGTGTAAAAGTCGGTGCAAAAATGGCCCTGCCATACCCAAATCCACCGACCATTGGTAGGCTTGCTTGACTTGGTTGGGAATTTGCATATCACCCACTACCTGCGAATGAAGCCCCGTGGCTACTTCAAACAGGTGCAAAGCGGCCTCGTCTTGGGTAGGATATTCGACAAAATACGGGAGGTACGCTTCGGTTTGAGGGAGTCCTTTTTCAATCAACAACAGTTTGGCAATATCCAAATTGTGATTTTCGGGGGCGTTGTAATACACCTCGGTACGGTTGCAAGTCGAGACCACCAACACGTCTGTTCCTCCAAAAAAATCTTGTACTTTGAGCATCAAGGCTTTGGCCTCGTCTTCGTTAAGTGCAATTTGCTCCCGCACTTCCAGCGGAGCTGTTTTGTAAGAAATACCGACACTTCTGAATTGCAAAGACTCCATATTGCGTTTCTAAATTGGGTACAAAGTTATTTTAAAAAGAGGTTTCAAATCCAAGTTTTACTAATTTAGAACGAGTATAAATTAGCTCTTTCGATTCATTGGCAATCACCGAATTATTCTTATTTTGAATGATGATTTTGGTTCGGTCACAAAACTGACTTTTGTCATATTTTCTACCTCAACGACGAATTTTACAATTTTGACGACATTTTGTACATTTACCTTCGGGCAATCTTTTGAATATACGTAGATTTGGGAAAATTGGATGCGAACAACCGATGAGAAGAATTAAAATACCGACCATTGATATTTACGGCCAAAAGAATTTGTATCAAATTTTCATTGGCATCAACTTGGCTTTGGTGGGCATTGCCTCTATATTTTATACCTACAACATCGTCGAAAACATTGACGTGCGCGAGAAGCGACAATTGGCCACTTTTGCCCAACTGCTCGAGTATCAATCCAATCGCGCCGACCTTACCGAAGACATCACCTCGCTGTTTGAAATCAACTCCGAAAACATCCGATTAGGACGTATCCCCGTTCTTGTAGTCGAAAAAAGTGGCAAACCACTCTATGGACTGAATTTGGATATTCCGACCAACATTTCTCCCGCCCAAAACCAACAACTCTTGGAGGAGGCGTTTGAGACGATGAAAAATGACCACCCACCTATTCCTGTCAATCTCGGCGGCATAGACCAACTTATTTATTTTAGCGACTCGCCACTGTTGGTACAGATGCGCTACTATCCATACGTGCAGTTGGTGAGTTTGTTGGTACTGTCGTTTTTGGCGTATTTGGTGTTTAGCGCGTCGCGCACAGCCGAGCAAAATCGCGTATGGGTGGGCTTGGCCAAAGAAACCGCCCACCAACTCGGCACGCCTATTGCCTCTCTGATGGGCTGGGTAGAAGTATTCAAAACCGACCCCGAACGCTACCCCCTCGAATACACAACCGAAATGGAAAAAGACATCAAGCGGTTGGAGATGATTACGACGCGATTTTCGAGCATTGGTTCCGTACCTTCCATGAAGCACGAAGACGTCGGCGAAGTAGTGGGGACGTTTTTGACGTACCTCAAACGCCGCATTTCGACCAAAGTAAAGCTGGATTTCAAAAACGAGTTACCCACAGCGATACACTTGTCGCTCAACCGCAACCTGTTTGAGTGGGTCATCGAAAACATCTGTAAAAACGCCGTGGACGCGATGGAGGGTGTGGGCGCGATTCAGGTGCGGATGTCTGCCTCCAACCGGGGTGAGATTGTGATAGACATCACCGATACGGGCAAAGGTATTCCGCGCACGAGTTGGCAAAAGGTATTCAAACCCGGCATCAGCACCAAAAAACGCGGCTGGGGCTTGGGGCTGACCCTTGCCAAACGCATCATTGAAGAATACCACCATGGCAAACTCTTCGTGAAGTGGTCGGAAGTAGGCAAAGGCACTACGTTTCGGATGGTACTGCGTACTCAGTTGAATCTCAACGAATAAGTGGCGATGACGGGGGCGTGTTCGGATGTATTGGGTTCGTACAAAACCCTGTAATCCAGTAGCTTAAATTTAGAAGTTTTGAGGGTCCAGATATAGTCTATGCGCTTACCCGTTACCTCGTGCGTACCAGCGTCGGTGCCACGGCCTGCGTCGTTCCAATATTTGGTGATGGCCTCGAGGGTGTGATCGTCGGGCTGTACGTTGAAGTCGCCTGCCAAAATCACGGGCTGAATACTGTATTGGAGGGCTTCATTGACCACGGCAGCCTGCAAACCTCGATTGAGTGGCGAAAAATCATCCAACATCGTATTGCAAAAGCGGCAGTATTTGTTTTGTGGCAAAGCCAAAAGCGCGCACAACAACGAGCGCGGCGCAGTAGTGGTATCAATGTGCGGCAGTTTGAGCAATTGGGTGGCTTCAATCGGCCACTTGCTCAAAACCCCCAAGCCTTCTTTGCCGCTTCCGTGCTGTTGCACCGCACCAAAAAATTCGTTGTAGCCCGTCAGTAGTGACAAAATTCGCATTTGATGCAGCCGCCCCGAAGTTATCATACCGCTATCCACCTCTTGCACCGCCACCAAATCAGGTTGGTACTTTTTGATTAATTCCACTACCCTTAGCAGGTTGGTTTTGCCTTCGGCATTGATACCGTGCTG
>JALOLW010000395.1 GCA_025455795.1 Spirosomataceae bacterium | reverse complement strand
ATGCCTTTGGCTGTTGCGCCATTGCCCAACAACCAATCGTACCGCAGGGCGTCGCCTTTGTCGTGGTCAAAAGAGCCTTCTGCCGAAAACTGTACTTTGAGCGGCGCGGCCCCTACCGTTTTGTCGGCGGTGATTTTGGCCACGGGTGCGCGATTCCCCTCGTTGTATTCGATTCTGACGAGCTTGGCATCGGTGTTTTTGGCGCGCCAGTAGGTGCCGTATTCCAACACGTACATTTCCCCGCGACGGTTGAAGGCCATATCCACGGGATGGTTAAATTCTTGTTGGGGTAGAAACTGCTCCATGCTTTTGTAATCCCCGTTTTTGTGCATGGTGACTGTCCATATTTTGCCCCGCATCCAGTCGTACGTAAATAGTTTACCGTCGTAGTAAAGCGGAAATTTGCCCGCAAAAGCCTCATAATCATCGTAATAGTAAACAGGCCCCGCCATGGCGTTGCGGCCACCTGTTCCCATTGCAGGAAACTCCACCGACTCCGCGTAGGGATACCAAATAAAGGCTTTTTGGGCGGGAGGCAGCTCGCGTTGGCCCGTGTTGTTGCGCGACGCATTGACGGGTCGGGCAGGGTCGAAGGCGTCGCCTGATTGTTTTTTGTCAAAATCGTAGCGGTGATACGGCTTGTTGTCGCCCACAAAAAGCGGCCACCCGAAATTGCCCGCCTGTCGCGCCTGATTGACTTCGTCGTGGCCGCGCGGTCCGCGCATGAGGCTGTCTTTGCCCGCGTCGGGGCCTACTTCGCCCCAGTACAAAAAACGGGTGTGGTTGTCGAAAGCGATGCGGAAAGGATTGCGACACCCCATGACATAGATTTCGGGACGGACAAGCCCCCCGCCCCCCAGAGGAGGTGTATTTGTTGTTGCTTCACCTCTGGGGTCGGGAGGGGCTAAATTCCCCTCAGGAATGGTATAACTCCCGTCGGGTTGTGGCTTGATGCGGAGGATTTTGCCGCGAAAATCGTTGGTATTTCCCGAAGATTTGAGGGCATCGAAGGCGAGACGGCCTGGGCGGTCGTCAATGGGCGCGTAGCCGTCTGATTCAAAAGGATTGGTGTTGTCGCCCGTAGAAAGGTACAGATGTCCTTGGTTGTCAAACGTCAGTGAGCCGCCCGAATGACTCACGCCCTCGTGCAGGAGCGGTACGCGCAGCATTTCGATGCGATTGGATAAGCCGTTGGTTGTCAGTGTAAAACGTGCCAATACGTTGGCATACACACCTTGTTGTGGCGTAGGGTCGCCGTAGTAGAGATACAGCCAACGGTTGCGGAGGAAATTGGGGTCGAGTGCCAAACCGAGCAGCCCATCTTCGGCAGAAGCCCTGACGTTGAGCTTGGCGATGCGGCGTTTTTTGTTGGTTTTGGGGTCAAAACTGTTGAGATAGCCCACGCGCTCAATGTAATACACCACGCCGTCGTCGGCAATGGCAAGTTCCATGGGTTCGTTGAGGTCATCGTCGAGGGTGACTTTGGTAAATCGGGTATCGTCGGGTTTATCGGGAGCTTTGAACTGAAAACTGGTCAGGCAAAAAGCCATTAGGAACGATAGATACGTTTTTTTCATTTGAATAGGGTTTGAAAAACAGGGCTTCTTTGGTAATAAAGAGACGGAACGACGTTTTTTCCTTTGAAAAAATGTGGTAAACAACACTTTTTCAAAGGAAAAAATGTAAAATCACCCACTTTTTCAAACGAAAGTTGTTGTCGTTGATTCTGATAAACCCCACTTCCGATGCGTTGGTTTACTTTTTTGGGTTGTTTTTGGATGAGTCTGTACGCTTGCAGTCAGCCGAGGCTTGAGCTATCCGAAACGGCTCATTCGCTGCCTGTTGTCAACCAATGCCTGTTTTTGATGGATAGCCTGTCTCAATTTTCGTCATCTTCTTTTGGGAAGAGCGATTTTGAGCAAAGATTCCGACCCGAATCCTCCACCGTGCCGAACTACGGCTATACCCGCGCTACGGTTTGGCTCAAACTCAACGTCCAAGCGCGGGCTTCGGGGCAGTGGCTGCTCGAAGTGGACAACTCGCGGCTCAACGTGGTGCGGTGCTTTTTGGTACAACATCACCGACTGATTGGACAGCAAACGTTGGGCGATTCGTTGGCTTTTGAGCACTACCTCCTGCCCGACCGCAACCCCGTCTTTATGTGGTCGTTGGAGGGCGCAAAACCATACACGCTCTACGTGCAGGCGCGCACCACCGAAGACCTCAAACTGCCGCTCACTTTTTGGCAGCCCAAAGCCTATTATGCGCATTTGTCGAGCAAAAACCTCATTTGGGGCATTTATTTTGGGTTTATTGTGCTTATCGCGCTTTACAATTTTTTCCTTTGGGCCACGGTAAGGGAGCAGATTTTTATCCATTATTTTTTCTATGTACTCTGCTTCGGTTTGTTTCAATTTAGTTTGTACGGGTTTGGTTTTCAGTACGTTTGGGGCAATTCGCCCTTCAACGACCGCTCACACGTTGCTTTTATTGGGCTACTCACTGTTTTTTTTACCTCTTTTTCGATTCAGTTTTTATCGGTGTTTACCCACTTTCCTCGGGCGCGGACATTCTTCCACAACATCGCTTGGTTGTGGATAGCGGGGTTGTGGGTGTCAGTGTATTTTTATGACAGTTATACCAACTTCGTCGTGATAGGCGCGGGGGGCGCAATGATAGGCATACAGCAGTTTTATAGCATTAACTTGTTGTTGAAAGGCCAAAAAGCGGCCAAACTCTACCTCATCGCCACGGCGATGCTGTCGGTGTCGCTGATAGTAGTCGCCCTCAAAAACTTGGGCTGGCTGCCCGCCGACCACCAAGAATACTACCTTATGGCAGGCTCTATGCTCGAAATCACGCTGTTTTCGTTGGCGTTGGGCGACCGCCTTCGCACGGCCCAACGCGAACAAGAACGGATGCTACGGGTACGCAACGAAATATCATCGGACCTTCACGACGACCTCGCCGCTTCGCTCAGTAGCCTCACCATGTACTCCGAACTCAACCGCCTCCGTCACCAACAAAAGAACCCCGACATCGCTGAAATATTTACCAAAATCAGTGCGCGTTCGCGCGAGGCCATGCAACTCGTGCGCGAAACCGTCTGGGAAATCAACCCCCGCAACGACCAATCGGAAGAGTGGCTCGACCGTCTGACACGGTTTGCCCAAGATACACTCGATGCCCAACAAATAGAATTAGTGCTGCATATTGCCCCCGAAGTGCGTCAGCTTCGGCTGCCCATAGACGAGCGGCGGCATTTGTTTTTGTTTTTCAAAGAAGCCATCAACAACATCGCCAAACACGCCAAAGCCAAGGAAGTAAGGGTAGAGTTTGGATTGGAGAATGTCGAATTGTGGATTAAAATCGAAGATGATGGGGTAGGATTTGATGTTGAAAATCAGCCACTTGGCAATGGACTAAGAAACTTTGAAACAAGGGCTAAAGCCCTCCGCGCTACCTACCAATTCCGCTCCGAAATAGGCAAAGGCACGACCCTTTTGCTTCGTTTTAGGGTGCTACCTATTCATGAACTGTGTTAAATTTCAAATTTTAGGACAAATATTATTTGGCGAGGGCAATATGATTATCAAACATGGTGTTTGATTTAACAACGGCAAATATTTGAGTAATGAGTTTATGAACAACCGCCATCATAGCTACTTTATGAGGTTTTCCTTTGGCTCTGAGTCGTGTGTAAATATCTTTGCAAGCATTGTTATAAGTTTTAGCAGACCACGCTGCCATATAGAGAGTAGTTCTGACGAATGTATTACCAGACTTGACGATAGCCCGACTCCCTTTGACGGTAGAGCCAGAGTCATTATCAGATGGGCAAACGCCCAGAAACTTAGCTACGGCTCTGCTTGAGTGAAATTCTTTAAGTCCATTGGTAGCCACAATGATGGCTTGCGCTGAAGCTTGACCAATACCAACTACCGAGGTTATCAAGGCTTGTAAGCGTTGATTTTCATGCTCATCAATGTTGTAAATTTGACTTTGCAATAGCACTATTTCATCTTGCAAGGTTTGAATCATT
>JALOLW010000394.1 GCA_025455795.1 Spirosomataceae bacterium | reverse complement strand
CACCATTCAAAGCAACGTCTCCCTCAAAACTTACAATACTTTTGGCATTGATGTCACCGCGCGGTATTTAGTAGAAGCCGACAACGAGCAAGACATTGACACGCTGTTTCAGCTACCCGATTTTGAAAAACTTCCCAAACTTGTCCTCGGTGGCGGCAGCAACTTACTTTTTACGCAGGATTTCAACGGGGTTGTCCTCAAAAATAACATCAAAGGCATCGAAATTGTCAAAGAAGATGCCGACCACGTGTGGGTGCAAGTAGGTGCGGGCGAAAATTGGCACGAGTTTGTGCTGTATTGTGTAGAACGCGATTGGGGTGGTCTCGAAAACCTCTCCTTGATTCCTGGCACGGTAGGGGCGGCGCCTATCCAAAACATCGGGGCCTACGGAGTGGAGCTATCGGCTACCTGCGAGCAAGTAGAAGCTATCGCGCTGACCGACGGAAAAAAGCGCGTGTTTTCGCGCGAAGAATGTCGCTTTGGCTACCGTGATAGTATTTTCAAACACGAAGCCAAAGGGCAGTACATCATCACGAGCGTCCGCTTTCGACTGAGCAAATACCCCGTACTCCAAACATCCTACGGAGACATCCAGAAAACCCTCGACCAGTTGAATCCTAAACGGTTAAACATCAAGGCAGTAAGCGATGCTGTGGTCAAAATTCGTCGTAGCAAGCTCCCCGATCCCGCCGAAATAGGTAATGCAGGTAGTTTTTTCAAAAACCCAGAAGTTGCTTTGACAGTTTTTGAACAACTCAAAACCCAATACCCCGACCTACCAAGCTACGAAACAGACCCTCACACGCGCAAAATTCCCGCCGCGTGGCTGATTGAACAATGTGGCTGGAAAGGCAAGCGCGTGGGCAATGTTGGCGTACACACCCGACAAGCGTTGGTCCTCGTCAATCACGGCAACGCCCGTGGCGAAGAGCTTCGACAACTTTCCGAAAAAATCAAAGCCTCGGTGCAGCAGCAGTTTGGTATCTCACTCCAAGTAGAAGTTAATATTTTATAGTCACTTCTTACATCAGCACTTTCAACTCGCCCGTGGAGGGGTCGAAGGTGGTCATGTAGCGCGTGAGGGGGCGTGTGGCGGGTCCTTGTACTACTTCGCCGAGGTTGTTGAAAATAGACCCGTGGTTAGGACAAACAAAGGTATTGGCGTTGGCGTTGAAATTGACCCTTGTACCCTGGTGTGTGCACGCTTGCGACACCGCCAAAAACGAATTTTGCAGCGTTCTGGCGATGATGATGCCGTTGTTATAGACCACACCGCCGGGGTTTTTGAGTGCGGCAAAATCGGCATTGTTGAGATTGATAGACGTTCCTGCTGGCGCGGGGTCGTCGCTGCCGCCGCTACAGCCCGACAAGCAGTGCTGTAAAATCACCGCGCCGACACTTACACCCACCAATTTGAAGAAGTCGGCTCTGTCCATCGTTTGGGGGGCTGTTTCTTGTGTGCTTTTCATGTCTTGAATACGTTAGAATAAAGTGGTTAATTTGCTTTTTAAACGAACTGACACCTAAAAGATTGTGGGCATGAAAACAGGCAAAAAACTTTTATCGCTGCTATTTCTATCTTTATCTGCATTGGGGCAAACGCTTACTTCTTCCAATCTCCCTATTGTTGTTATCAATACCGAAGGGCAGACTATCGTGGACAATCCCAAAATAACGGTACAGATGAAGATACTCTACAACGGCCCCATGCGCCGTACCAACGTCACCGACGCCGCCAATGTCTATGACGGTTTGGCAGGGATTGAGTTTCGGGGTTCTACTTCCCAACTATTCCCCAAAAAACCCTACGGCTTCGAACTCCGCGATGCCAAAGGCGAAAACCGTGAAGTAGCCCTGCTCGGAATGCCCAAAGACGAGGACTGGATTTTGTTTGCATCTTACAACGAAAAAAGCTTGATGCACAATGCTTTAGCGATGAAATTGGCGCGAGATTTGGGCATGTACGCCAGCCGTACGCAGCACGTAGAAGTAGTCGTCAATGGCCGATACGAGGGTGTTTATGTGTTGATGGAAAAAATCAAACGCATCGAAGGGCGCGTAGGAATAACGAAAATGAGTGACAAAGACAACAGCGGTGACGCGCTCACGGGCGGGTATATTTTCAAAATTGACAAACCGACTGGTTCGGGCGGTACACTCGGCTGGAACTCTAAAATCCGACCTTCGACCAACAACCCCAACGCCCGCATTCAGTATTTTTATGAATACCCTGCCTACGACGAAATCACCACGCAACAGCGTAACTACATCGCCACTCTCTCCGACAATGCCGAGGCTGCCCTCAACAGTTCCAATTTTCGAGACGCTGAGATGGGCTATCGAAAATATTACGATGGAATGTCGTTTGTGCGGTTGTTTTTGGTCAACGAAGTCTCGCGCAACGTGGACGGCTACCGCATTAGTACGTTTTTTCACAAAGACCGCGACAGCAAGGGTGGAAAAATCAAAGCGGGTCCCGCGTGGGACTACGATTTGGCTTTTGCCAACGCCGACTACTGCGACGGAATGCGCTACACGGGCTGGTCGTATTTGTTTGGCAACGTATGCGCCTCTGACAACTGGCAGGTGCCGTTTCATTGGAAGCGGATGCTCGAAGACCCGACGTTTGCTTCCGAATTGTACGACGAATATACCCGAATGCGCAAAGGCCCTTGGAAAACCGAGCGACTTCACGCTTACATAGACTCGGTAGCGACGGTGCTGCAAGAAGCCCAACAGCGCAATTTTCAACGGTGGCCTGTGCTGGGTACGTATCTATGGCCCAATCCACGACCAGTACCGACCACTTGGGCGGGCGAAATCAACGAACTCAAGACGTGGCTGGATTACCGACTTCAGTGGATGGACCAAAACATCCCTGGCCAACTCACCGCAAATGAGCCTGTTCAGGAAACAGTGACGGAAACAAAAGTGGTCGTTGCCCCCAATCCTTTTGTCGAAAAAGCCAACTTGCAAATCAATACCCCGCGAGAGATGGAAGTGATGACCGAGCTGTTTGACCTCAGTGGGCGACTGCTGCACAGCAAAGTCCAATGGCTCAGGCAAGGCAAAAACGACTTGTCGCTGCCCGTCGAGGGGCCGTCTGGTGCGTATTTACTGCGCGTACACACCCCCGATGAAGTGATTCGACAAAAATTAATGAAGCAGTAAAGGTCATGGTCGAATCATAATCGCGTGCGGAATGCCGTCTTCGAGGTAGTCATGGCCCGTTGACACAAACCCAAACGACTCATAAAACTTCAATAAATATTTTTGCGCGCCGATTTTGATGGGCTTTGGGCTGTACAATTCAACGCATTTTTGAAGCGAAAAACGAAGCAATTCCTGCCCTAAGCCCTGCCCGCGCACTTTGCGTGCAGTAGCGACGCGCCCTATCGAAACATAGCCCTCAAACGACAAATCGGCGTCAAAAAGGCGGGTGTAGGCCACCAAATCACCCTCGGAGTCGTAGCCCAAACAGTGGTGCGCTACAAAATCCTTGCCGTCGGTATCGTGAAAGGGGCAGTTTTGCTCGACTATAAATACATCGGTCCGGAGGGCAAGCACATCGTAGAGTTGACGAAGGCTAAGTTGGTCAAAGGAAAGGCAAATGAAAGAGAGATTAGTCATGGTCAATAGCTATAAAACCATCTAAAATATGTTGGAACGCGCCCAGAAGTTGGGGGAGATTGCCTAAGTAATATTTTTCGGTATCAATCTCAATTTTATCAGTAAGACGCATAAAAATCCAGTCATCCCCAGTCGTCACGCAGCCATAGACAAGGCTGGCATTTTTGTTGCCCTTTTTTTCGTTGTATTTTTTTGCACCCAACATCTGAGCAGCACACTGCGGAATATCTATTTCAATGTCACTTTTTTTGGCCTCAACTACTTGAATGATTGGGTGATTGACTTCAAAACTGCGCGTATCTTTGGAAATAATAAAATCACATTCACCTTTGAGTTTGTCGTCAATGTTGAGATTGTCGCCCGAATAAATCGTAAAATATTTGGTGACGTTTCAAAGTGGAGACCTAATTGTAAAACGCTCAAAAGACCCCTTTAAAAACGGGCTTATTTAGTCAAATTCAATAATTTTTGACCTCAT
>JALOLW010000042.1 GCA_025455795.1 Spirosomataceae bacterium | reverse complement strand
CTTAGGCGTTTGGGGCGGCTCGAAACAGAATTGGACTTGAATCAATTTCACGGACATTCTTACCTACATCCTAAGCTGGCATTGGTGTTTTTGCTGGCTTGTTTGGGGTTGGCAGGTTTTCCGATTACCCCCACGTTTGTCGGCGAGGACTTGATTTTCAGCCACATTCACGAGCACCAACTGGTATTGGTCACTTTTGTATCGTTGAGTTTTGTACTGGACGGCTTGGCCATTGTGCGAATCTACGCCAGGGTATTTTTGGGGCCACACCACAAAACGCACCATGAAGTAGCGTATCGGAGTAGCTAACAGTCGGCCGTTGGCAGACAGCAGTAAGAAGTAGTTATTTACGAATAATGAATAACCAATAACGATTAACCTCCTCTCAATGATGGAAAATAAAAAAATGACGCTGCCGCTCGACGGGCTGGCGGGATTGAAACAAAACTTTTTTACGGATGCGCTTTCGGGCTTTTCGGTGTCATTGTTGGCCATACCCCTGAGCTTGGGGATTGCCAAAGCCTCCGATTTCCCACCGCTGATGGGCTTGATTACGGCCATTGTGGGGGGAATGATCGTGAGCATCGTGGCAGGTTCGCGACTTACCATCAAAGGCCCCGCCGCAGGACTCATCGTCATCGTAGCGGGCGCAGTAGCCGACTTTGGCGGCGGTGAAGCAGGCTGGCACTTGACGCTCGGCACTATCATGGTGGCGGGGGTCGTCCAAGTGCTTTTTGGGGTATTTAAGTTGGGCAAACTGACCGATATTTTTCCGCTTTCGGCGGTGCATGGCATGTTGGCGGCCATTGGTATTATCATTATTTCCAAGCAGTTGCCTGTATTGTTGGACATCAACCCTGTTTTGACCAAAGGCAAAGAACCGCTCGAACTTTTGCGCGAGATTCCGTATTTTATTGCTCATTTTGACCCCAAGGCCACGTTGGTGGGTTTGGTGAGTTTTGGCATTATGCAACTGTGGCCTTTTCTTGATCACCCTATCAAAAAAATCCCCGCGCCATTGGTGGTGCTACTATTTGCCATTCCTGCCGAGTTGATGCTTGATTTTCAACATACAGAGCCGCCTTACGCGCTTGTTCGCATTGGTAATTTGCTCGAAAGTGTCCGCATCAATTTTGATTTTGGGGGCATTGCCCAAACGGGAATTTTCCTCAAATACGTCGTCATGTTCGCGTTAGTGGGGTCGTTGGAATCTCTCCTGACCGTCAAAGCAATAGACATGATGGACCCGTATCGGCGCAAGTCTGACAACAACCGCGACCTCATTGCGGTAGGTGCGGGCAACGTCATCGCGGCGGTCTTTGGAGGATTACCCATGATTTCGGAGGTGGCGCGTAGCTCGGCCAACGTTGCCAATGGCGCACGTACCCGTTGGGCCAATTTTTTCCACGGGGCTTTTATCTTGATTTTCTTATTGGCCGCATCGCAGGTCATAGAGTTGATTCCCAACACGGCCTTGGCCGCCATGCTCATCACCGTCGGGATTCGCCTCGCACACCCCAAGGAGTTTGTTCAAACTTTCAAAATAGGCAAAGAACAGCTTTTGGTGTTTGTGGTGACCATCTTGCTGACTTTGGCCACCGACCTGCTCATAGGCATTGCCGCAGGGATGTTTACGGAAATCATCATCAACTGGTTGAACGGCAAGCCCTTGAATGTAATTTTTAAAACACCTACCGAGGTGTCGTTTACCGATACTAAGTATTTGGTCAAAATCAGCCAAGCCGCCGTGTTTACCAACTTCATGGGCATCAAGCGCAAGTTGGAGGCCATTCCGCCAGGTTTTGAAGTAGAAATTAACTTAGAAAATACCTTGCTCGTGGACCACTCCGTGATGGAAAATCTCCACCATTTCAAGCACGATTATGAAGCGCAAGGCAAAGACAGCAAAGTTCACATTATAGGATTGGACGAACACACGCCCGTATCAGGCCATAAATTGGCCGCTCGCAAGAAGACATTAGTTTAACCAAACCTCCCATGAAACGAATCTTATTGACTGTATTTTTAGGCTTTGGGTGGACTTTTGGATGGACCCAACGCCAGTACACCACCAATACTGACGCTTGGTTGATGTACTTTGGTGACCATAAAGTTGCCTCCCGATGGGGCGTGCATGTAGAAGCACAGTGGCGTCGAAATCAGTTCATCGTTAATCCTCAGCAGTTATTGTTGCGTACGGGCATCAATTACCATTTTACGGCAAACGCTTTTGGTACGGTAGGGTATTGTTTTGTAGAAACGTATCCATACGGTGAATTTGCCGCTAAAAGCACATTTCCAGAGCATCGGCTTTGGCAACAGATACAATTTAAAAGTCAAATGGAACGCCTTGAAGTGGTAAGCCGAATTCGATTGGAACAACGCTTCATACACAACCCCGTACAAGTAAGCACAAGCTACAAAGCAGGAAAAGCCGTGTACAGCAATCGTTTTAGGATGCTTTATCGGGCTTCGTTTCCTTTCAAAGGCAAGAGCATCATTGATAAGTCTTGGTATGCTTCCATTTACAATGAAGTCTTTGTTAATTTTGGTAAAAATGTAGGACTAAATATTTTCGACCAGAACCGCGCTTACATCGCTATTGGCTATAAATACCCTCGATTGGGGCGAATAGAGGTGGGATTAATGGACCAAATCATTGTAAAAGCCGACGGCAAACGCATCGAAAATAACCCTACGCTACAAGTAGGGCTAACTTCAAATATAGACTTTTACAAGCCCAAGTCTTGATTTCTTCTAAATTTGCGTTTTGCTTATTTCCACAAAGATAGTTTCGCACAGCAACCATCATGTCAAAAATCCTGCTCTTAGAAGACGACCCCGTGCTGTCGAAAGAAACCAGCACTTTTTTGACCCATAAAGGTTTCACCTGCGACTGTGTCTTTGACGGCGAAACGTTTTTTCGGCAACTGCGCGGCAACACCTACGATATTTTCCTGCTCGACATCAACGTCCCCAAAATGAATGGCTTGGACGTGTGCCGCCAAATCCGTGAAACCGACCGAGCCACGCCCATCTTGATGCTTACGGCTTACAGCGATATTCAAGACAAAATGGAAGCCTTTGAGCACGGAGCCGACGACTACCTCACCAAGCCTTTTCACTTTGACGAACTGTACCTGCGCGTGGTGGCCCTGCTGCGCCGCAGCACCAAGCCCCAAGAAAAAGACGACTTGTTGGTCGTAGAAAATTTGACCATCAATCTCACCGAGCAGACCGTCGTGCGCGGAGGCGAGCGCATAGAACTCAGCCCGCGTGAGTACCAGCTCCTCGTGTTTTTGGCCCAAGCCAAAGGCCGCGTTTTGTCAAAACAGACCATTTCTGACCACGTCTGGGACATTCACTTTGACACCCAAACCAACACGATTGAGGTCTATATCAACTTCTTGCGAAAGAAGATTGACAAAAACTTTACGCCCAAACTTATCCATACCCGTCCTGGCTACGGGTATTACCTCAAAGCCGAAAAAGAATGACCCTCAAACAACGCCTCGCGCTGTATCTTAGCATGGCTTTCGCGCTGCTCTTCGGGTTGGCGTTGTTGTTTATTTACTTTTCGTTTGCGTCGTTTCGGACCCAAGAATTTGCCGACCGCCTCGAAGAAAAAGCCCTCACTACGATACGGCTGCTGCTCAAAGTCAAAGAAGTGGACAGGACGTTGCTCAAAATCATTGACCGCAATACCCTCCACAAACTCTACAACGAAAAAACCCTCGTCTTTGACCATCAGTTCAACCTGATTTACAGCAGCATAGACGATACGTCGGTCAAATGGAGCATTGAGGATTTGAAAGAACTCCAACGCAATCGGACTTTTTTTAGGGAAAATGAAGAGAAGGAACTCCTCGGCCTTTTTTATGACGGCAATCCTGACTACTACGTACTCATTGCCGCCGAAGACAAGTACGGTTTTAGCAAGCTCCGCTACTTGGCCATTACGCTATTGTCGGTGTTTTTGATTGGAAGTTTGGTGGTATGGCTCGTCACGTACTGGATAGTGGTGCGCTTGGTGCGCCCGTTGGACAACCTCCAAGAAACCATCGCCGACATCACCATCCATGAACTCAACACCCAACTGCCCGAAACCAAAAGTAAGGACGAAATCAACCTGCTTTCCAAGTCGTTTAATCAGATGCTGAGGCGCATAGAGCGTGCCTACAACGCCCAAAAAGAGTTTACTTCCAATGCTTCGCACGAGCTACGCACGCCCATCACGAGGCTCTCCATGCAGCTCGATAACCTCATGCGGCAGCCCCAAAATGAGGCTACGATGCAGTATCTACGAAGCATGACCAACGACGTACAGCAAATGTCGGAGTTGGTGCATTCGCTGTTGCTGTTGGCACGGATGAATCGGGTTGATTCTGAAAAACACCTCCAAAATGAGCGCGTGGACGAGGTAATTTTTGATGCTTACGAAAAACTCAAAAAGCAATATCCTGATTTCCAGATGATTTTTGAAATAGTCGAACACGACGGGGACACGCCAACGTTGGAGGTCAAAGCGGCCAAATCGCTGTTGGAAATTGCGTTTTTCAACCTCCTCAAAAATGCCTATCTCTATGCTGACCAACCTGTTTTGACGGTCAAAATCCACCAAAATAGCCAGAAAGCACCATTGGAAATAGATTTTATCAACACAGGCTCTCCGATGGACTTGTCATTGGCCGAAAAGATTTTTGAGCCTTTTGTGCGCGGTAGCAATGCCCAAAATACGGCTGGTTCGGGGCTTGGGCTGCGTATCACAAAGCGTATCCTCAACTACCACCACGCCAGTATTGGCTACGAATTTATCCGGCCCAATATGCACAAATTTGTGGTGAGGTTTTGAGAGGATATTTACAAAGTACAAGATTTGAAGCTGACAAGCCAATGTTCCAAAGGCAAGACTCGACTTATCTCAGTAGTCAATAATGCTGAAAAAAGGCGTTTGCGAACCTTGACAAAATTTTAGACATTTGTGCCGTACTGTTTTGCCTCAAATGCAGATTCACCTCCAACAACTCGGCAAGCGTTTCAAGCGCGAATGGATTTTTCGGAATCTTGATTTAGAACTTCACGCTGGACAAAGCTGTGTAATCATTGGCCCCAACGGCAGTGGCAAATCCACGCTATTGCAGGTGCTTTCGGGGGCGATGCCTCGCTCCGAAGGCAAAATCTTGTATGCTTTTCCCCAACAGGCCATCGCGGAGGAATCATGGTTTAAGTACATGGTCATTGCCGCGCCTTATCTCGAACTCATTGAGGAGTTTACGTTGGCCGAACTGCTCGACTTCCACGTGCAGTTTAAGCCTTTCAAAGCAGGCATCAGTCACACTTTTTTGTTGGAACAACTCGAACTGCAAGCGGCCAAAGATAAGTATGTCAAGTATTTTTCGTCGGGAATGAAGCAGCGACTCAAACTCGCACTGGCGTTTTATTCGGACGTGCCTCTGGTACTGCTCGACGAACCAACTTCCAACCTCGACGCCCGTTGGTCGGATTGGTACAAGACCGAGGTCCAAAAACTCACCGCCACGCAAATCGTCGTGATTTGTTCTAATATCCCCTCAGAATACGATTTTTGTGACAAACAAATCAACATCGCTGATTATAAGTAGTAGCGGTTGTTAGAATGTTTGTTCTGTCGTGCGGTGATTGACAGAGCTTTCAGCCTTGTACTGGTAAAAATCGTTTCTTTGCTGCTTTTATTTCAAAACAAACCCTTTTTCCGATGAACTCTCGCCGTGATTTCTTGCGCCAGATGGGCGGGTCGGCTTTGGCTGCCCCGTTGCTGTCTCAACTCCCCACTTCTGCCCACACGCCCGCCGACCGTCAGTTGCGCGTAGCACTCGTTGGCTTGGGTAGCTACGCCGCGCGCGTAGCCCGAGCCATGAAAGATTGCAAACTCGCCAAACTCGTGGGTGGTGTGACTGGCACACCCGAAAAAGTAGAAAAATGGATGGCAGAACACGGTCTCGAAAAGGCCAATTTTTACAATTACCAAAACTACGACGACCTCAAAAACAACCCCAACATAGACGCCGTGTATGTATGCCTGCCCAATGCCATGCACCACGAGTTTGTGATTAGGGCTGCCAAAGCGGGTAAGCACGTGATTTGTGAAAAGCCCATGAGTGTTACGGTCAAAGAAGCCGAAGAAATGATAGCCGCTTGCAAAAAGGCCAACGTCAAGCTATATCTCGGCTATCGGCTTCACTTTGAGCCTCATACGCGCGAGCTGATTCGGCTGCGACAAAGCGGTGAACTCGGCAAAATCATGCACGTCAATACCTACGACGGTTTCCGTATCGGTGACCCCACGCAGTGGCGGCTTCGCAAAAACCTCGCGGGCGGCGGGGCACTCATGGACGTTGGCGTTTACTGCATCAACGGCGCTCGCTACGCCACGGGCGAAGAACCCGTCTGGATTACCGCCCAAGAATCCAAAACCGACCCCGTGAAATTCAAAGAAGTGGACGAAACCATCACTTTTCAGATGGGTTTTCCGAGTGGCGCCATTGCGTCGTGTGCTACCACCTACAATTTTAACAATTTTGAACGCCTGTACGTTATCGGTGAAAAAGGGTTTGTAGATATGAGTCCTGCGTTTGGCTACGGCCCTATCAAAGGCCGCACGCGCAATGGCGATATGAACCTTGACACCTCCAAAATGCACCAAACTTGGCAAATGGACGGCCTCGCTGACTGCATCCTCAACGGCACCCCCGACCCCAACATGACGGGAGAAGAAGGGCTCAAAGACATGAAAGTGATAGAGGCGATTTACAAATCTATCGCGGCAGGTGGCAAGAAAGTGTTGATTTAGACGACTCCGACTGTCTCCTTATCGGTACTCTTTTTGGGAAGCATCTCACCTAAAAAGCAACAAAAAAGCCTCTGATTATCAGAGGCTTCTGTTTTGTAGCGGGGAGCAGGATCGAACTGCCGACCTTAGGGTTATGAATCCTACGCTCTAACCATCTGAGCTACCCCGCCAATTATAATATGAACTGCCGACCTTAGGGTTATGAATCCTCGCTCGCAATGGAATTGGCTAACCATCTGAGCTACTTCGCCGTAATTTCATGCCGCAAAATTAGTACAAAAAATATAATTACCCAAGCAGATTTTGAATAATTGACAGAAGTTTCTATTTTGCCGCTGCTTAGTGACACGTTTAGACCCCAAGAATTATGCAAAAATTTAAGTATTCCAACGAATATGAGATAAAAGCCTCTACCAAGATGCTTTTTCCTTATCTGAGTACAGCCTCTGGGCTTTCGCAGTGGTTTTGTGACAAGGTCAATACCTTATCCGACCATAAGTTTGACTTCATTTGGGACAAAGAAAGTCACATCGCTGACCAAAGTTCACTAAGACTCAACAAAAGCGTCAAGTTTGAGTTTCTCAATACAAGTGACACCAACCGCGACAACAACTACATTGAGTTCAAACTCGACGTGAGTGATTTGACAGGGACTACTTACTTGCGCATCACGGACTATTCTACCAATACCGACGCCGAAGAGTTGGCCGACTTGTGGGATGGACTCATCGAAAGCCTCAAAGAAATCGTGGGGAGTTAGTCCCGAAGTAATTGGTTATTTGGGATTGGTGTGTAGTTTTGTTTTCAAAACAGCCAAAAACCATTGCCAATAACCAAAAAATGGAATGAAAAAGATTGATAAGTTCGTTTTACGGTCATTTTTGGGGCCGTTTGTGCTGACACTCTGTGTGGTGATTTTTATTTTCTTGATGAGGCTCATTTCGCAATACCTCAACGAGCTCGTGGGTAAAGACATTGAGCTGTTAAACTATGTTAAACTTTTCACTTTCTTCAGCCTCATCACCATCCCCACGGCCTTACCGCTTGCAGTCCTACTTTCTTCGCTGATGACTTTTGGCAACTTAGGCGAGTTTTTTGAGCTTACCGCCATCAAAAGCGCGGGTATTTCTACTTGGCGGGCCATGCGTTCGGTGTTGGTGTTGGTGTGTTTGATTACGCTGTTTTCGTTTTGGTACAACAACGAAGTCGCGCCTTGGGCCAATCTCAAAGGATATAGCCTCCTCTACGACATCAAAACCGCCAAAGCCACCCTCAACATCAAAGAGGGGATTTTTTATAACGACCTGCCTGGCTATAATATCAAAGTGGACAAAAAATTTCCGAATGGCAAGAGTCTCAAAGGACTCGTGATTTATAGACACCCACCTACCGACTACAACGCGGGCAACCGCGAGGTGATTTTGGCCGATTCGGGGCTGATGTACACCATCAACAACAAAAGCTACTTGGTGTTTGAGCTTTACAATGGCAATCAATACTCCGAAAACAGCCAAAGTCAAAACCGCTACGGCACCGACGAGAGCAAGCCTTTTTCGCGTTCTAAGTTTGAGCATTACAAAATGGTGGTGAGTTTGGAGTCGTTTGGATTGAAGCGTACCGACGAAAACCAGTTTCAATACCACTGGTACATGAAAAACGCCGCCGAACTTCGCAAAGTGGCCGACTCGCTCCGCAAAGATTACCGCAAAAGCAAAGACGGGCTTTTTACGCAATCGAAGCAGTATTTTAGTTATGCCTTTCGCAAAGACTTCTTGACCGCCACCGCGCCCAAAAAAGGCCCTTGGATTGATACCTTGCTGAAAAAGAAGAAGCCTTTTACAAAGACTGAAAAAGAACAACTGTTGGCCACCGCCCTCACCCAAGCCCAAAACCTCAAAGCGACGATTTCGAGCAACAGGACGTACATCGCCGACAAAGAGAAAATGTGGTATCCCTACGACTTGGAAATGCACCACAAATACACCCAAGCCCTCTCGTGTTTGATTATGTTTCTGCTCGGTGCGCCACTCGGTGCTATCATCAAAAAAGGTGGATTCGGGATTCCCGTTTTGGTGTCGGTCTTGTTTTTTATTTTGTCGTATGTGCTTACAATTCAGGGAGATAAATGGGCCAAAGACGGCCTTGTGTGGGTGCCCGTGGGTGCGTGGTTTTCCAACGCGCTTTTGTTTTTGGTCAGTATTTATTTTATAGACCGCGCCGTAAAAGACTCCCGACTGTTTGACAACGACGTCTATACAATCTGGTGGGAAAAAATGCGCGCCAAGGTTTTACCCTATTTACAACCCTACAAGGGTTTCAAACCCTTGCGGGGCTGAAATCCCTTTCAATGTTCATGACTCATTCACCCGTTTTTATTCGATAATTTTCTAAAATGTCTTCTGCTAACAAAAATTTAAGTGTTTTCTCAACCGACGGCTTGCCTGACATAAGCCAAAAGAGGTTTGCCATCGTGGTAGCTGAGTGGAACAGTGAAGTGACCGAGGCACTTTACGAAGGAGCATACCAAACTCTCCTTCAATATGGCGCACGAGCCGCCAACATCGTTCGGGCCAACGTACCCGGCAGCTATGAACTCAGTTTTGGGGCGCAGGTATTTGCCCAAAAACCCGATATTGACGCCGTGATTGCCATTGGTTGCGTGATACAAGGTGAAACCAAACACAACGACTACATCAACCACGCCGTAGCGCAGGGACTGACCAACGTGGCTTTGAAATACAACAAACCCGTTATTTTTGGGGTTTTGACGCCCAACAACCAGCAACAAGCCCTCGACCGCGCAGGCGGCATTCACGGCAATAAAGGCGACGAGGCCGCCATCACCGCTATCAAAATGTTAAAGTTAAAATAGAGGGTTATGAAAACCGTCATTATCAAATACAACGCGGGCAACGTGCAATCGGTCATGTACGCCCTCGACCGCATCGGGGCTGCTTACGAGTGGACAGATGTCCCCGAGACCATCATGTCCGCCGACAAAGTTATTTTTCCCGGTGTGGGCGAAGCCAGTACTGCGATGGCGTATTTGCGCGAGCGCGGTTTAGACAAGCTCATCCCGTCGCTGCGGCAACCCGTACTGGGGACTTGCGTGGGGATGCAGTTGATGTGCCGCTATTCCGAAGAAAACGACACGACTTGCATGGGTATTTTTGACGTGGATGTGTTGCGTTTTCCGCTTGTAAAAGGCATGAAAGTGCCTCAAACGGGCTGGAACGACATCTTTGATTTCAAAACGCCGCTTTGCGAAGGACTCCAAGCCCACGACTACGTGTACTATAACCACGGCTACTACGCGCCACTTTGCGCCCAAACCGTCGCCACGACCGACTATATCATGCCGTACTCGGCCATGTTGCAAAAAGACAATTTCTTTGCGGCGCAGTTTCACTCCGAAATCAGTGGCAACGTAGGGCAGCGTATCTTTGAGAATTTCCTCAAATTGTAAAACCTGTGAGGGAACTGTTATCTTTGCCCAAAATTTAGCCTAATGTCCACCACCAAACCCCACAAAGGTTGTTTATTGATAGCCGAACCGTTTTTGGGAGACCCCAACTTCGAGCGGACGGTGGTGTTTATGTGCGAACACAACGAGCGCGGGTCGTTTGGATTGGTACTCAATCAACCCACCAACTTGTCGCTCAACGACGTGTTCTCTGCTCCAGTGGCTACCAATTTCCCGCTTTATCTCGGTGGGCCCGTAGAACAAAACACCCTGCATTTTATTCATCGGTTGAGTTTTGTGGAAGATGCCATTGAAGTAGGCGAAGACTTGTATTGGAGCGGTGATTATGAGCAGATTGTGAGTCTGTTGAACATTGGAAAAATAACCGAGCAGGATATTCGTTTTTTTATTGGGTATTCGGGATGGTCGGCGGGGCAGTTGGACGGCGAACTCAAACGAAACTCGTGGATTGTCACCGACGCCGACGCGGCGTTTATTTTTGAAACCCCCACTGAGCAGTTTTGGCGGGAAGTACTGAGGCGCATGGGGGGTGAGTATCGCGTCAAGTCGCACTATCCCACCGACCCAAGACTGAATTGATTTACGATGTATCAATTACGATTTACGACTTAATACCGTGATTTATAAATTTTGTTCTGTTATTAATTTTACTGCCAAGACGCAAGGACGCTAAGAATGAATGTAAAAAAACATAGCGTCTTTGCGCCTTAGCGGTTCAAAATACATGAAATAACTTTCAAAACACCGTACTTAATATAAACCATCATAATAGTAGAATTGCTTTAAAAAAATAGAAAATCAAGTAACTAATGAATTTGAAAATTAAACTACTCGCTTTGGCGATGTGTATCTCAGGGGCTGTGACGGCGCAAACGGTGTATATGAAGCCTCATTTTGGCCTGAAAGCAGGCCTTAATACAGCCTATACGACTTACAAACCCAACTTTATTTATAACCTTCGTTTTCAATCCCACCCCAATTTTGGGGCTTTTTGGCGGTATCGTACCCAAAAATGGGCCATCCAGCCCGAAATACAATGGTCGGTGCGAGGGGGAACTTTTAAGGGAGAAAACGACATTCAGAAAAACAACTTCAACTACCTGAGTTTTGTGCCTACGGTGGGCTATATCATCACCGAGGGGCTGACTTTTGAGGTATCGCCCGAAATCAGCTACGGGGTCAATAATTTCAGCAGTATCGTCCCCGTGCGACGCAACGAGTTTGGGGTTGGCGCAGGGATTCGCTTCGATTTTATGGACATGGCCGAGGATTTTAGCCTTAATCTACGCTACGTACACGGTTTTACCAACCTCGCCACGGCTTCGACCGAATCGCTCTACAACCGTACTCTTCAAGTGTCGGTGGTGTACAATTTCTACAAAAAGAAGTAACTCACCAACGTAGGTTTTTGAGAAGAGGATGGGCTATCACCGCCAATAAAATCACGCCTGCACCCAGGTAAAAGCCTGTTGTCATACGCTCGTGAAGAATGAGGTAGGCGAGCAAAATCCCGTAAACAGGCTCCATATTGACGGTTAGGTTGAAAGCAAATGGGGAGATTTTGCGTAACAGAAAAATCCCCGCCGAATACGCATACACCGTACAGACCAACGCCAGTACGCCAATCCAAAACCAATCCATTGGTTGCGGCGCTATTTCTTTGGGAGAGAGTCCTGTTGTCAATGAGAGTCCCAATAATCCTATCAACATGGCCAACGTACCGCCGTTCATTTCATAAAATGTAATGAGCAGCGCGTGGTGGTTTTTAACAAAACGGCTGTTGGCTATCGTAAACACTGCCGCCAAAAAAGCGGACAACAGTGCCAAGCCTAAGCCCAGTGCTTGGTCGAACTCAAAGCGGAAAATGATGTAAAGACCCACAATGACCATCAGGCTCAGTCCTATTTCGAGCGCACTCATGCGGCGTTTGGCCACGATAGGCTCCAAAACAGCCGTCCAGAGTGCCGTAGTGGACATCCCCGCCAAGCACACCGACGCGCTTGATACGTGGGCTGAGGCAAAAAAAGTGAGCCAATGAACACCCATAATAACGCCCACACCGAGCATTTGGTAGCGTTCTTTGGGCGCAACGGTCTTCCATTCTTTTCGCAACCAAAGTACCACCAAAAGTCCTGCGGCAGCCAACAACGTCCGAAAGAAAGTAAGTGCCATGCGCGACAGGTCGGGGCTGATTAGCTTGCCCAAAATGGCCGTAAACCCCCATATCATCACCAAAAAATGGAGATGGAGGTAGTCAGTAAAAGAAGGTTTAGGAGAAGACATAGCAAGTGGTAAACTCAAATCAAAGGGCAATAGCAATGACCGAAATCTCGACATTGACATCTTTGGGCAAGCGAGCCACTTCGACGGTTTCGCGGGCGGGATAGGCATCCACAAAAAACTCCCCATAGACCGCATTGACGGCGCCGAAGTTGTTCATGTCTTTCAGAAAAATGCTACTCTTGATGATGTTTTGATAACCCATACCCGCTTCTTTGAGTATCGCGCCGATGTTGAGCATTACTTGACGGGTTTCTTCGGCGATATTGCCACTTACCAAATCTCCCGTGTTGGGGTCAAGGGGAATCTGACCCGATACGTAGAGGGTGTTGCCCGCCATGACGGCTTGTGAATAAGGACCAATAGGCGCGGGGGCCGCAGTTGTGAAAATGATTTTTTTGTTCATGTCGTTGGGTGATTCATTGAGGTTGAATCTATTTGAACTTGATGTTTTTGATTGGTTTGACCTACAAAAAATGACTAAAAACCTGATACCACCGCTACTTTTACTTTGAGCATAAACTCATCCATTTCAATGGCTTCTGTTTCTACCAAATCAACTACCTCAAGTGAGCGTGCCTGTACTTCCTGACAGATGTAATCTTGGTTGGCCAATACGGCTTCTACCAACTCGGCACTGTTGTTTTCGAGGGTGATGCTGATTTTGTCTGTCACTTCAAAGCCACTGTCTTTGCGGAGGTTTTGGATGCGGTTCACCACGTCGCGGGCAATGCCCTCGCGGCGGAGCTCGTCGGTGATGGTCACGTCGAGGGCAACGGTAATCCCTTTGTCGCTGGCCACGAGCCAGCCAGGTACGTCTTCGGTCTGAATGTCGAGTTCAGAGTGCAGAATGTCGAATGACTTTGTTTCTCCTGTCGCAAGCTGCAATTCAAGCATCAAATGCCCGTTTTGCTCAATCTCACGGATTTGCGCGTCGTTCATGGCGATGATGGCTTCGCCCACGGCTTTCATGTCTTTGCCGTATTTGGGGCCGAGGGCTTTGAAATTGGGCTTTACTTTTTTCTTCAAAATACCGCCGTCGTCGTCAATAAACTCCACGGCCTTCACATTGACCTCCGACATGATGATGGGAGCGACGTGTTCTATCTCCGCACGCACTTTGGCCGATAGCACTGGAATCAGCACCTTGGTCAGTGGCTGACGCACTTTTATTTTATGTCCCTTGCGTAACGAGTGTACAAGCGAACAAATCGTTTGGGCCAACTGCATAGACTCTTCGAGTTCTTTGTCCACCCAGTATTCTTCATAAGTGTGCCAATCACTAAAATGCACCGATTCGTGACGAAACGGGGTGTTGCGGGCAATAGATTCTTCGCGCACGTGCTGCGTCAGGTTGCGGTAGAGCCAATCGGCAAAAAACGGTGCAATCGGGCTCATCAACTGCGCCACTGCACACAAGGCGTGTTGGAGTGTTTCAAAAGCCGCCCGTTTGTCACAGGTCATTTGTCCTTGCCAAAAACGCCGTCTGTTCAATCGAACGTACCAGTTTGACAGGTCGTCGGTGACAAAATCTTGAATCAAACGCCCTGCTTTGGTAGGATTGTAATTGTCGTACTGCTCACTCACGTCTTTGACCAATGTATAAATCCGCGAAATAATCCAACGGTCGAGTTCGGTGAGTTGGTCTTTGGGTACCCGGTCAAACTGCTCGATTTTGTAGTTATCCAGGTTGGCATACAGCGCAAAGAAATTGTAGGTATTGAACAGCGTTCCGAAAAACTTGCGTTGTACTTCTACCACCCCGTCGAGGTTGAATTTGAGGTTGTCCCAGGGTTCGGCGTTGGTAATCATGTACCAGCGCGTGGCATCGGGGCCAAACTTGGCGATGGTCTCGAACGGGTCCACGGCATTGCCGAGGCGTTTCGACATTTTGTTGCCGTTTTTGTCCAATACCAAACCCGTCGAAACGACGTTTTTGAAGGCTACTGAGTCAAACAACAAGCCCGCAATGGCATGAAGCGTAAAAAACCAGCCGCGCGTTTGGTCCACACCTTCGGAGATGAAATCGGCGGGAAAGCCCCCCCCGCCTTGCGAGGGTTCGACCCCGATGGGGGAAGGAAATCGGCGGGGAAAGCCCCCAAATCCCCGATGGGGTCTTTGCCCATATAGCCCCACTGCGCGTAGGGCATAGCACCAGAGTCAAACCATACGTCAATGAGGTCAGGCTCGCGGTACATCACTTTACCACCTTCTGACACCAAAAATATCTCATCAACAAAAGGGCGGTGGAGGTCGAATGTTGAATGATTGAATGCGTGAATGAAAGAATTATTCTTGTTTTTCTCCATTTCGCTCAGGGCATCGCTTTCAGTGGCTTTTTTGAGTTCGCTGACCAACTCTTCCACGCTTCCAATGCACTTTTCGCCGCCGTCTTCACTGCGCCAGATGGGCAGGGGCGTACCCCAGTACCGACTACGGGAAAGGTTCCAGTCCACGAGGTTTTCGAGCCAGTTGCCAAAACGCCCCGTTCCTGTACTTGCGGGTTGCCAGTTGATGGTGTTGTTAAGAGCCACAAGTCTATCTTTCAGGGCGGTAGTTTTGATAAACCAACTGTCGAGCGGGTAGTACAACACGGGCTTGTCGGTGCGCCAGCAGTGCGGATAAGTGTGTTCGTATTTTTCTACTTTGAACGCCAATCCCTGCGTTTTCAAGATGATGGCGATGATTTCGTCGGTGGTTTTGTAACCCTCGGCCTTTTCGTCTTCGTTGGTGTAGTTTTTGACAAAGAAATCTTCCTCGCTGAGGGGTTTATGGGTTTTGATGCCCATTTCCTGTACTTTTTGAGCAAGCCACCTGCCGACTTCGTTCACAAATCGCCCTTGCCGATTGACGATAGGTACGTCTTTGCCACTTTCATCTTTGACAAACACCCCCGAAATACCATTGGCTTTACCCACGCGATAGTCGTCGGCACCAAAAGTAAGCGAGGTATGCACCACGCCCGTACCGTCTTCGGTGGTCACAAAATCACCCGCAATGACTTCAAATGCCTTGCCTTCTACATTGACGGCGGGGATGAGTTGCTCGTATTTGAGGCCCACCAAGTCAGCACCTTTCATTTCGGCCACGATGCTCCACGGCAACACTTTTTTGTCGCTGTTGGCATAGCCTTCAAAATCACCCTCTTTGCCCTTTTCGGAAAAATATTTCCCTACCAAATCTTTGGCCAAAATCACCTGAATCGGCTCGTGGGTATAAGGATTGAAGGTTTTGACCAAAGCGTAAGTAATGTTGGCCCCGACGGTGAGGGCGGAGTTGGCGGGGAGGGTCCAAGGGGTAGTGGTCCAAGCGAGGATATACGCCCCCCCCGCCCCCAGAAGGGGGGCTATGTTTGACTCCCCCACTGGGGGTTGGGGGGCTTTAAACATCGCTACAATAGTTGTGTCTTTTACGTCTTTGTAGGTGCCAGGCTGGTTGAGTTCGTGCGAACTTAGCCCCGTACCAGCAGCAGGCGAGTAGGGCTGAATGGTGTAGCCTTTGTAGAGTAAGCCCTTGTTGTAGAGCTGTTTGAGAAGCCACCAAAGGCTTTCGATGTATTCGTTTTTGTAGGTAATATAGGGGTCTTCCATGTCCACCCAATACCCCATTTTATCGGTCATGTCTTGCCACACGTCCGTAAAACGCATCACCGCTTCGCGGCATTTTTTGTTGTATTCTTCTACGCTGATTTTGACGCCAATGTCGTCTTTTTTGATGCCCAATTCTTTCTCTACTTGTAGTTCAATGGGCAGGCCGTGGGTATCCCAGCCACCTTTGCGTTTGACTTGGTAGCCACGGAGGGTTTTGTAGCGACAAAATATATCTTTGATGGTCCGCGCCATCACGTGGTGAATACCTGGCACACCATTGGCCGAAGGAGGGCCTTCATAAAACGTAAAACTCGGTGCGCCTTCGCGGACTTCTATTGATTGCTCAAAAATGCGGTTTTCTTTCCAAAATTGAAGAATTTCTTCGCCTACTTGGGCGTAGTCAAGACCTTTGTACTCTTTGTAGTTCATTGGGCAATTTTTTGTTAAAAACGCCGCAAAGATAGGAGTTTTTGAGGGTTAAAATGACTACCCTGTTACTCTCGCCCGTTTTTCCTCAAAATTTCCTCGGTGGTTTCCCCTAAAAACACTAAACTCGCCTTAGAGGACGAGTTTTACAGAATCAACTTTTTAGTACCATTCCATGAAAAAAGAGCGAAAGACGGGACTCGAACTTGAATACTGATGTGTACCAAGCATTTTTTGAAAGCATGAATCGTTACGCCCTTGTGTACAGGTAGTTGCCCAAAAAGCTGCTTTATTCTGGCCTCCTTGTTCATCTTTATTGCAACCCCAATCTTCGTTTTAATTCCCGAAGTTCGTTTTCCATTGCTTCGAGTTTTTTATCTTTTTCTTCTAATTTTTTATCTTTTTCTTCTAATTTTTTAGTGAATTCCCGCTCTTTTTCTTCAAACATGGCATTTACCGTGCGCCATGCCTCCTGTTCTACTTCTATTTTTTTGCGCTCGGCGGGGTCCGTACCCGCAAAATGAAGAATGTCAGTTGTTATTTTTAGCTCTTCAATGTCTGGTTGGTAGTCGTAGCGTTTAACGATTTTTGAGTCATCAATAAAGTTCTTTTGCTCAAAAATGCTCAACAATTTGTCCAACTTCGTTTGGTAGCGGTCGGTGATGCGATCTACTTGTACCACGAAGCTGTCGTGCGTGAGCTTCTCCACAAAATCACTCTTGGTATTGATGATTTTGTTTTCGACGAGGTCGCGGTAGTTACGCTCTACCTTGAAGCAAGGCGTAGTTATTTCGGGTAGTTTGAAGCCCAGTATGTAGATGGTAGTGATGGGCAAGATGGTAGGAACGTCGTTGAGTTTGTCCTCTTTTTTGTACTGCTCGGCCAGATAGTTTCTGAAACGCATCAAATCAATGAGGTTTCGGGCTTTCTGAATTTCTATCAAAACTTTCTTCTGCTCTTGGGCTTGGTTTCTGACGATGGCAATGAAATCGAGCCTGAATACGGCCAGCCCAGCGAGTTCGTCGGTGTAAGTAAATTCCTGTGGTTTCACTTCCAGATGCTCCACTACTTCGTCAAGCAGCGTACCGATGAAGAACTTAGCCACTTTTTCGTTCTCCATCATGAGCTTAAAGACTACATCGTATATCGGATTGGCAATAATCATCTCTACTCGGTTTACATTTGTTCAGCAAAGATACGCTTTTGGACTGATATGACCCCAAAAGTTGTCAAGTACACATGCGCAAAACGTTCATTGTCAGTCAGCATCTGTTTTCTAAAGAAACAAAAAAGGCGTATCACAGTCATTATAGACTACGACATAACTTCGTGGACGACACCATCGCTTCAAGCGATGGTGTCGTCCAACAGCTAAAAACATTCCAATTTGACCAACAACCTTTCGTATATGTCAGTATTCTCTGTCGCTGTTGCGGGGCCGCCCGTGCGGTGTTTTTCACCAACATTTGCCGTTACGGCTCAAAAACGTGGGTTCAGCGTAGTTTCTGACTACGCTGCGGTGTCAGTCAATCTCCGATTGCGCTATCGGCGGACAGAGTCCGCATGACACCGTGGCGTAGTCACAGACTATGCCAAAGGGGGGACAGCGACTCCTACCGCCCCAAGTTCCGAAACTGCTCGACGAGCCAGTCGCGCTTTTGCTTGGTGACAGGTACCTGTGCGCCGTCGGTCATGAGCAGGTAGCCGCCCTCTTGCTTCACTATTTTTTTGAGGTATTGTGGATTGATGAGATGCGACAAATGCACTCGCACAAACCCGCTTGGTTCGAGGGCTTGTTCTACTTCTTTGAGCGTGCGACAGATGAGCAGTTGTTGGCCGTTTTTCATGTAGAAATGCGTGTAGCTCGCATCAGCCATGCAGCGTATGATTTGACCGATTTCGATGATTTCGTGGCCTTCGTGCGTGGGTAAGGCGAGGCGTGTTTGCGGCAGTGAAGGATTGAGATGGGCTTGAAGTGACTGTAATTGAGGTGCTTGTAGTTGCTTTACTTGTTTTTGTTGCCAGCGCGTCAGGGCCTCGCGCAGGTCATGTTCTTCGATGGGTTTGAGCAAATAACTCAACGCACTCACCCGAAACGCCCGAATGGCGTATTGGTCGTAAGCAGTAGTAAAAATTACGTCAAAATGATACTGTTCAAACTGCGCCAACAGGTCGAAACCGTTGAGTCGGGGCATTTCGATGTCCAAAAAAAGCAGGTCGAAAGTAGCCGTGCGGAGGTACTCGACAGCGGCCTCGGGTTGGTTAAATTTGGCCACTATTTCTACGTCCATATTGAGGCGGCGGAGCTTCATTTCGAGCAGTTCCGTAGCGGGTTTTTCATCATCTATCAAAATAGCGCGAATCATAGTTGTTGTATTGTTGAAACACGGATGTTCTATTTAGGTTTCAAATATAGCTCTTGTACCCTATTCTCACGAGTGTTCCCGTGCGGCTGTCTTTTTGCAAATCAAATACTTCGATATGGAGTTGATTGGGATAAGTGCGGTTGAAAAGTTCGATGCGTCGCTGCGTTATTTCCATGCCGTACGATTTGCGCTTCATGGTAGAGCGGTTGCGGAGTTCGGTGGCTTGTTGGAGACCGATGCCGTTGTCTTCAATCTCAAATTCGAGTTGGTCGGCTAATTTTTGGGCTATCTTGACAGTGAGGCGTTTGTCGGGTTGGTGGCTGGGCATGAGGCCGTGCCAGATGGCGTTTTCGACAAAAGGCTGCAACAACAGCGGCGGAATCATGACCGAATCTAAATCAATTTCTTTGGCAACTTCGATGCTGTACGAAAAACCCTCGCCCAAGCGCGTGGCTTCGATTTCTAAATAGTAACGCAAGGCCGTCAGTTCGTCGGCAAGTGAGATGGCATCCTCGCGTGAGTGCGTGAGCGTCATGCGGAGGAGTTTGGAAAATTTGGCCAAATACTGCGTGGCTTTGGCCTCGTCGTGGGCCACGATGAGGTATTCGAGCGAGTTGAGGCTATTGAACAAAAAATGCGGATTCATCTGACTCCGCAAGGCCAGCATTTCGGTTTCGGCCATGCGCTTTTCGTTGGCAGCTTTGGCCTCAAGTTCTTCAAAATAAGCCCGTTGGCTCTCTGTTTTTTCTTTTTCCAACAACCTAAAACGCTGCGCCAACGCCAGCGATAGCACCAGTATTTCCATCACCACTGCAAACGACAACGTGAGCAAATCGTCCACGTTGGCGGGGAGTTTTACGCCTTTCAAAATCACTTCGCCTGCCCGTAGCCAAGCTATGATGCCGAAAAAACCGAGTACGGCATTGGCCGCCAATACGTAGGGAACCATCGGCGACTGCGCCCGTCGCACTACCCACAGCAGCGTAATCACGTAGATGGGAATGGCCACGATACGCCCACCCCAAAACGAAATTTGCTGCAAACCGCCGTCGTTGGTCAGGAGCATCAAGACCAAATACAACAGCCCGTAGCCCGTCAAGCCAAAGGCCATTTGCCGAAACCGCCGCTGAATATGCGGGTGGTTTTTGGGCAAATCGAGCAGTTCTACAATAAAAAACAAGTAAGAGCCGATGCCCCACCACATCACCGACTCCATCAAGTGCGCTTTGAGCAACGGCCATTCGCCCAGCGCGTGACCAAGGGGCGTGTACGCTCGGGTTTTGAGCAACGAAAACACTACCCCCGCCAGCACGTAGCCTCCGTAGTACAAAAAAATGCGTTGGCGGTATTGCCAATACAGCAGTCCTACAAACAGCAACACCAACAACAACGCGCCCTGAATCCAAGAACGATACTGGTATTCGGGCATATTTTGGCGGTAGTCGCGGAGGGAGGCGTGGAGGTGGTGGGCCTCACGTTCGAGACGAATATTGACCGACGGTTTGGGCGCGTTGATGCCCGTAAAAGTAGGCAACACGCCCGCGCGGTTGGCTACGCGCACATTTACAAGCAGCGTTTGCCCCGCCGCCAATCTGAGCGGAATGTAGTTGTCATAATACTCTGAAGCCCAACGCGAGGTGGGGAGTATCGTACCTGACTCCATTTTTTTCGATTGATTATCAGGAGTTTGTGTAAAAAACTGGACGTGCTGATTGTTGGGTGAGGTATTGGCAAAAATCGTTTCGGTCGAGTCGGTGTCGTTGTAAAGCACAAACCGAAGCCAATAAGCGCGGTGAGCCTTGGGCTGAGGCTTGACCGACAACGACTGCCAACGAAAAGAAGCCGTGTCGCGGAGAGTTTTGGGCAGGTCTGTTTCGGTCCATTGGGCGTAGTCGTTGAGATACTGCGACTGCTGCCACTGACTGACACGTAGCGTTTGGCTCTGCCCCAGACAGTGCAAAGGCAGACTCACAACCACACCAAACCAAAACAAACGGAGTGACATACGAAAATTAAACTTTCGGAAAGTTCTGCAACTTTCTGAAAGTTGGCAAGTGGTTAGTTTGTCAAAATAGCTTTTGACTGTATCAAATGGGGGTTTGGGTCAAAACTACTCACAAGCCTTGTGAGTGAAATGATCGAGTTGTTTATTCACCAGCGAGTTGTATAATCTGCGCTTGCAGTTTGGGGTGTATATGAAAACCTGCGTCGTTGACGAGTTTTTTGATAATTGGTTTTATTTCTGTAATCAAGCCCTCTCGCTTCGCAAAGAGCAGTGTTCCCAAAAGACCAACAATTTTTAGTCCCATTTCTTGCGCTATTTGTCGCCCTTTTGACTCATCCATAAGCAATAAATCAGCGTTCAACTCAATAGCCAAAACGATTGATTCAGATTCTCCTTTATCCAAATCCATTTCCAGTTGCATAATGAGGGCTTCATCGTGAGAAGTCATAATCTGAATCCATGATTGGCTGTCAATGAGTATCTTTTGTGATTCAATTTCACAAAGCTCCCCATAGACTACACTTGGAATGATAATCTGCCCGTAAAGTTGCTGTAAAATAGACAGTAAATCTATTTGAATCAGATTAGTTATAGGTGAAGTATCGCTGACAACGAGCATTTAGAACGAAGGGAGATTTTTGAGGTCGGTTTGTAAATCTTCCAAATCATAGTGGAGATAGACATTCCTTTTTGCGAGTTCTTTTTGAAAGTCAATCAAGCTAAGTCCCGCTATTCTCCGTGCTTTGCCCAAACTAAGCCGTTGTTTATCGTACAAATAAACCGCCAACTCTATTCGGAGGTCAGTAGGAGAAAGGTTGGTGTCAGAAAGCACCTCATCTGGGATGGTAAGTGTCATCATTGTAGTTGTTTTGACAAAAATATAAAATATTTAGCAAACAATACAAATTCTGATTCTATCCAAAATCTATTTTGAGGCCTCCAATTGACTGATGTTTCAAAACACCATTGACCCAAATCGCTCTTGTATTGACTCAAACAAGGCTTCTATAAAATGTAGCAATGGTGGGCTGAGTTGTTTCTGCAAATTTGGTGCATCATCAAAACGTTTTGCGTCAACCCATGAAAAATCTAATCGCCGCTTTTTTGTTGTTAGTCGCTTTACAAACTGAAGCGCAGATTCGCGTCGAAAACCCTAAAACCACCGCCGAGCGTAGCGTAGAGGGGCGCGTCAATAGCCGGATAGACCAAGGTATCAACCGTGGTTTGGACAAAGTCGAGGAAGGTGTAAGCAATATTTTTAAGAAAAAAGACAAAAGCCAAAAAGACGAGAAGAAAAAATCGGGGAACAACCGCCGTGGTTCTGCCGAGGACGAAGTAGAAAGCGAAGCGGATGAAAATCCAAATTCAGAACGGCAAAGCGGGGGCAATCGCGGCGGCAATACGCCTAAAAATCAGGCCAATACACCTGCCAACGACCAACCTAAAAGCCTCAAATCGTACTCTAAATTTGATTTTGTGGCGGGCGAAAAAGTACTGGCCGTCGAGGATTTCAGCCAAGATGCGGTGGGTGATTTTCCTGCCAAATGGAACACCAACGCCAGCGGCGAAGTCGTAAAAATAGACGGCAACGACAGCAAATGGCTTCAATTTGGCAACCGAGGCATATTTTTTCCTGAATTTGTGAAAGAACTGCCCGAAAACTTCACCGTCGAATTTGACATGATGGCCAACGACCAAATGTCGGTAAACATGTCAGGATTGTTGGTTGCGTTCCCGACCGTGGCCCAACGCAAACTCACTTACGACCCCAATTTTAGCACTGACACGCAGGTAGGCGTTGATATTCACCCCGTGGCGAGCGACAAAGGCAGTACAAGTTCCGTTTGGGTGTTTGACAAAAGCAACGAAAAAATTGTGGAAAACACCCTGCCTATTGCCTGGAAGCAAAATCAGGTCAATCGCATTTCTATTTGGCGGCAAAAAACCAGGTTCAGACTTTACATCAACGAAACCAAGGTCTGGGATTTGCCCCGCGCCTTCGACCCGACGCTCAAATATTCGATGCTCTTGGCTACTAATCTCTTCGAGGGGACGGTGTTTGCTTCCAACCTGCGCGTGGCCGTGGGCGCGCCCGACACCCGCTCCAAGCTCATTACGGAGGGCAAGTTTAGCACAACGGGCATTTTGTTTGATGTTAATTCGGACAAAATTAAGCCCGAATCGTATGGCGTGCTCAAAGAAATCGGCACGGTGCTGAAAGAAAACGCCACGGTGAAGGTGCGCATCATTGGCCATACCGACGCCGACGGCGACGACGCCAAAAACCTTGACCTCTCCAAACGCCGCGCCGCCTCGGTCAAAAATGCCCTCCAAAGTGAATTTGGCATTGAAGCTGCTCGCATGGAAACCGATGGCAAAGGCGAGACCCAACCCGCTGCCCCCAATACCACCCCCGAAGGCAAAGCCAACAACCGCCGCGTAGAGTTTGTGAAACTTTAAAATTTGAGCAACTTCATGAAAATCGTTCAAAAAATAGGGCTATTGGCGGCTTTGGTGACAGTAGTTGCTTCGCAAGCCCAAGCGCAGGTACTGGTGGCCTACTGCCAACTCGGTGGTGGGTGCAAGTTTTACCAAACGCAGTATTCTTACACCCAGCTTGACGGCATGTTCAATTACCTGGGTACGTTTGAAAAAGACAAAGGCACGCTGGTTTTCTTCAAAAATAAACAAAACCAAGACGTGCATTATCCCGACCGCAAACGCAACCCGCGCGAACTCCACGCCTATTTTGGTGGTAAAGGCGAACCCAGCATCGCCAAAGGCAACATTGCCCCGTTCGACGAGGCCATTCAGCCCGAAAGTGGCAACTGGGAAGCCACTACCGAAACGCCTACTGCCAAAAATTGTCCTCCGCCATTGGAAAGCCAACTCAAAGGCATAGCCAGCGTAAAAAGTGGCCTGAAAAACTTCAAAAAGCCGTTTTCGCCCGCCGAACTGCTACCCCCCAACACGCCTTGGCTTACCACCACCCCCAATATGTACAGCGCGTTTTTGTTGCCCGAGGCCAACCCCTCGTTCAAAACTTTGTACGAGTTTGAAGTAAAGTCACCAACGCTCATCAAAGGTACGGCTACTATTTGGATACAAATACCCACCCAATCTACCTGTGAAATGAAGACCAATTTCACGTTTAGGCGTAAATAAATTGACGGTTACAGTTCGTACTTTAGCCGAGTATCAACACAATAAAATCATCAAACTTTAACCAACTCTTGCCATGAAAAAACTCCTCATTTTCTGCTGTTTGTTGGCCGCGCTGTCGTGCCGTAAAGCCAACGTCATTGACCCCGCCGAAGCCTGTGACAAAGAATTGGAACAGTACAGCGCCGCGATTGAAGTATGGTCGAAAGACATCACTAACAAAGCCAAGTGCGAAGCCGTCAAAAAATCGCTGACCAACATCATCAACAATTGCAGCCTCTACACCGCCGCCCAACGCCGACTCTACGAAGAACAACTCAAAGACTACACTTGCGACTAACAACTAATCAACTCAAATATGAAAACATTCATCACAAAAATCACCTTATTGTTTGGCATTATTGTTTTGACAAATGCCTGTCAATCAGGT
>JALOLW010000393.1 GCA_025455795.1 Spirosomataceae bacterium | reverse complement strand
CCCATTGACAGGCCATGATGCTTCATTGACCGTCCAGAATGCAGGCCAAGCACCGTAAGTTTGTGCAAATCCTTTGAATTCACTGCCTTGTTTGGCCAACAACTTGATAGAGGCTTGCAAGTGATAGACTTCGTTGAGTGCGGGTGCAAACGTAATATTACTTTTGCAATGCCCTGATTCGTAGCGCGTATTGGAGATTTTAGTGGCTTTAATGGTCAAGCACGACTTGCTATCGTGAGTACTGATTTGAGGAATACTGGGGAGATAATAGCAAATATCGGAATTGTAATCTGTACGATTAGCCAATGCCCAATTTTGGGTCAGAACCGTGCCTGCATTGAACTCATCACTAAAAACGGGAGTCCAACGCATGACATTAGCCGTAAAACTACTTCCACGCTCGGCAATAAACGGTGGCTTAAGCTCTGTAGTTTCTGCAGATTGGTACTGATGTTGGGTAGAGGTAGGGATTTGGCTATTGGAAGTAATTTGAGCAATTGCCAAAAACTTCTTGGCATTGGGAGCTTGACCAAATAGACGGTACTGATAGCCGCAGCACTGGTTTTCGTAAGCTCCAATATCCCTGCGCCCACCTATTTTACGCGGGTTTGAGTCATAGTCTGCTAAGCCAGCAGCCTTGCTATCAAACCCTGTATTGACGAGCGGAGAATTGTCGTTGAGGTGAAGCTCTGGGTGCGGCAGTATCGGATTAAAAAGTTGTGGATTGGTCACTATGGTATTGGCATCTTGTCCCGTTTGAACTCGGTATTGATTATAGTCCAAAACAGTCTGGTCTAACACAAACTTTAACCCAGAGGTAGGTGCTTCGGGGTTGTAATAACTTTTTTAATTAATGCTCATGGCGGTCGTCTGTGTAGGTTACTCCCATTTCATAAAGACAGCGTTGGCCGATTGTTAGCGTACGTAGCACATATTATTTAAAATGGCGGAGTTATTTACTTTTTGGAGACATATCTCGCCAAAGTTACCGTAGTACGAACCGTAGAAAAAGCCATTGTTGTAAAAGGAAGAGTTGTTGATAAGGCATGAGTAACGCACACTACCACCTGTTCCTCCCATCCCAATCCCCCATTTATCGTTGTTATAGACGACATTGTTGCGGGCGGTATCGTACTCAGCAATTGCGCCTGGTACTTCACAACCGAGGTGGATGCCGACATTACATTCAAATACCCGATTTTGCTCAACTGCAACTCGATTGGCACCGTCCACATAGATACCAGCCGCACTACGATTGACGCCTGGTTCTGGAAAACGGCACCGATAAACGGTATTGCCAGCGATAAGTCCACGTTCGGTAAGTCCAGGGCAAAAATTGGGGGCTACGTACTGCCCTGCCGCTACGATGCCGATGTTGCCCACGTCGTGTACGTGATTATTGATGATTTTAAAATCGGTTACTTTACCACTGACTGAAATACCTTCGCTGCAACCTGTGACGCAGTTAAAAACTTCATTTTCTTCGATGACAATGTTGTGAATACCCGTTATGCTATTGCCACATACTTTTAGGGGCAGCGCATTAACAGAACCGCAGTTGTTGATATTGCCAACGGGTGATGTAGTACTGATTTCGCTTATTTTACACTTCTTAATTTGAATATGATGAGCGCTCCCCAAAATGGCCATTCCCCAAGTACTATTACCTTTGCTATTGCGAAAATGAAGCCCTTCTACGTTGATATAACTACGATTTTCTATTTTAAAAAGAGTTTGATTGATGCCCCCACCGTCAATAATAGGATATTCGTTTGCGTAGTTTTTGAAGGAAATGGGACTTACAGCCGTACCTGTAACTGTAACATTGATATTTTGCTCGCTGTAAACACCGCCCCTGATATAGACGGTACTCCCAGCCGTGGCATTGCTGCACGCGTAGGCCAGCGTTCGCCAGGGGGTGTTTAGAGAAGTACCATTATTGGCATTGTTACCATTGGTCGCCACATAATAAGTAGCTTGGCTTAGGGCTGCAAACGCAAAACTCCCAAACAGAAACAAAAAAATGAGTTTTTTCATAATCTTGTGCGGTGTTTATGTCCCCTCAATTTAAGAAAAAATCTCAAATTAAGCCTAACAATTCGGTCAAATTCTCAAAAATATGCGTGGGTTGGGCGGTGGCGAGTTGGGTGCGGGTTTGTGCGCCCGTGAGTACGCCCGCCACGAGGCCGCAGCCCGCGTTGTGTCCTTCTTCAATGTCAATGGCCGAATCACCAATTTTGGCGACGGCTTTGGGGTCGGAGACACCCACCAGTCGCATCGCTTCCAAAATCATATCGGGGTTGGGGCGGCCTCGGGTCACGTCGGAGGCCGTAACGAGCGCATCTACAATTTGCGGCACCGACCAGCCCAACTGCCCCATGAGCAGCGTTGCTACTTCGCGTGAATAGCCCGTATTGAGTGCCACTTTGATATTTTTTTGGCGCAATGCTTCAAAAACTTCAACCGCGTCGGGCATGGCGCGGGCGATGCCGCTGGCGTAAACCACGTCCAACTTTTGTTTAAAATCTTCGTGAATCGCGTCTATCATAGTATCAAACGGCTCATCATCAATTAGGTGCGTGAGTACGTCTGTGATGGCTTGGCGTTTTTCTTTGCCAGCGGCGATTTCCAAAACCAGTTCGAGCGAACAGTCGTAGCCCGCTTCTTCAAGGGCTTGATGAATAGCCTTATAGACTGCGTTTTGTTCGTCTATGGCGGTGCCAGCCATGTCAAATACGACCAATTGTAGGTAGCTCATTGAGGGGTTTGTTAGTGAGTTGCGTATGAAAGTTTACAACTGCAAAAATCCACTAAATCATTGTCTTTACCATACGCTAATGTTACTATTTCATTATTTTATTTCAATGCCCCGCGTAACAATTTGTTCACCAAATCATAACAGCAGCGCGTGCCGCTAAATGCTAATTTCGCAGGCTCAAAAATCCCTGCCCCAATGAAGCTACTTTATTTATATTCAGAATCAGATTTTACGCCTTGGCGCGAAAATATCAACGCCCAAACGATGGCGGCACTCATTCAAGCGACGCCCGCTTTTTGTACGCCCTCAGTGGCTCATTTTGTGGGCTTTACGCCCGAATTTGCCGACTTTTTACGACAGTTTGATTTGGTTTTCAACGTGTGCTATGGCTACGGAGTGGCCGATCAAGTGGAAGTAGTACGCTGGTTGGATTGGCACGACATCAAGCACACCGCCAGTTCGTACGAAACCCAGCTTTTGGCCATGGATAAAGCCCTACTACCTGACCTGTGCGCGCAGGTAGGGTTGGACACGCCCGCTATTTTGACAATAGAACAAGCCGCGCTGTTTTCTTCCAATGCCACTTTTATCGCCAAGCATCGGTACGGCAGTTTGCACCGCGATATGCTCTTTTTCAGAAGGGACGAAATGCCTTACGCGATGTTGGAACAACAAAAAGACTATTTGATTCAGCCGTATATAGAAGGCCGTGAGTTTACGGTGGCGGTCATTCCTGACGCTGACGGTGCAAGGCCAGTATGTCTGCCTCCGCTCGAAATCATTCCCGACGATGGCCGCACGATTTACGTGGCAGGTCAAAGCTACGGTAAGACGTTCAAAGAGTTTTATCCTGTGATGGACAAAACGTTTCGTCAAAAGATGATGAAGGGCATACTGGATTTGCACAAACTCCTCGGTATCAAGGGAATGTCGCGCACGGACTTGCGTGTGGCCGAGGACAAAATTTACGTACTCGACATCAATACCATGCCCAACCTCGACCCTCAACGCAGCTATTTGCCAGCGCTGGTTCGCAACTACGGTCTCAGCATGACCGACCTCGTGGCGCGTTTGGCCCAATCGGCCACGCATTGGTACCAACAGCGGCAAGTGCCGCACGAATCAATGAGTGCTATCGGGGAGTAGCCGATTGAGGCCGCGCTCAAACAGGGGCAAAAACCACACAAACACCAGCACCCCGCCGATGTTGAACAACAAGTGGGCGTTGGCGACCATCCGCTCAATGGGCGCACCTTGCGAAATAGCCTGCACCAATTTGACAAACGGATAAAACGACAGCAAGCCTACCACGATAGACAAGAAGTTGAAAATCAAATGAAAAAGCCCCGTTTTGAGGGCTTGCCGATTGCCTCG
>JALOLW010000392.1 GCA_025455795.1 Spirosomataceae bacterium | reverse complement strand
CAGCGTTGTTGAGTAACATGTTATGGAGTGGAATCTTGGTGTCCTGTATTCACCAATACTAGTTTCCTTCAGCTTGTAATATACTTTTTGAACATTCTATTAGTGCAAGGATGAGCAGAATTGGAGCCTTTGAAGATCGTTTTCCATCTATATAGAGCTCCATCTATCAATCATCTATCAAGTGCGATGAAACCATTGCCGTTTTGTGGTTGTATCAGAGAAAATCAAGTTCCAGCCTGTGTGCTGGCGCCCACGAGCTGAGCTTTCCCAAAATGATATAATAATAATAATAATATTAATAATAATAATGGAAACATGTCTTCCTGGCTCTTTCCATAAAACTGGTCGTGCTTGTTTTTGTTTATTTTACCAAGCGCACAACATGGTTTGGCTCTTTGAGCTCAGCTGTTAAGGTTCAAACATAATGAGCAAGGCCATATTTGGAAAAACGTGTCGCGATAAGATCATCACACCACATCATTTGATATGGCAAATCTATCGATCACACCAAGAGCGGTGAGGGAATACTCATCATATACGCGTTCTTGCTTAACTAATTTTGAACTGCAGGACCTTACGGTTGCCATCCAAGTGGTCCAACCAATACTGCTATACTTGAAGCCTTTCAGGTTTATCATTTTCAAAAAGTTGAAAAGGCACTCATCTTGCAAACAAAATACTGCACTGACAACGTTAAGAGGAGTAAGGGCAGGGTTAATGGCCATGAAGTGACAACGGTTGTAAAGTGACCATAGATTGCATCAGCCGTTGATTGCACTGAGGTCACTTTAGAACCATGAACCCTATAGCTGCCTCAGCTCCTCGTACATCAAGCTCTCTCTATATTATTTGCCATTAAAGATGGCCCAAGAAGCCAAAACGTACCGCATCAAAGCCGAGGCAGATTTGCGTTATGCCATTCCCGTAGCGGAGCGGTATCGTTATCCGCAGTTCAAAGAGGGTACGGTCACGTTTTTCAACAGCTCCACGGCCAATGCTAAACTCAACTATAATTTTCAGCTCGGCGAGGTGCAGTTTATCAACCTCACCCGTGACACGATGTCGCTGGCCAATGAGCAGACTATCAAGCAAATCCAAATCGCCGACAGTCACTTTTACTACGATGTCACCCACGGTTATGTCGAATCTGTGGCGGAGTATAGCGGAGTGCAGTTGGTGGTGAAAGAGATGTTTAAGGTAGCCGCTGTCGAGAAGATGGCAAGTATGGGGAAGTCGTCGGCTACGTCATCTATCAAAGAAATCAATGTACTTTCGACGGGTAACAGCTCTGTACAAAAACTGGCTTCTCGGGGTGACGTAGTGCTTGCCAAAGAACGGACGTATTTTTTGAGAGACACTAATAATCGCTTCTACAAAACTACCAAAGCAGGTTTTTTGAAGCTATTCCCCAAAAATAAAAAGGCAATAGATGTGTATTTGGAAGAACAGAAAATAGATTTTTCCAACCCCGAAGACCTCAAAAAAGCCCTCCAATACGCAGCAGAGTTGCCATAAAAAATTAGGCTACTTACCGCTTTTCTTGTACTTTTGTTGGTGTCTATACGTATCTCTTCTGTTTTATTTCACCAATGCAATTATTAGACGGTAAAGCTCTCTCGGCCATTGTCAAAGCCGAAATCAAAGTTCAAGTCGAACAAATCAAAGCCGCAGGCGGCAAAACGCCTCACTTAGCCGCCGTGCTAGTAGGTGACAACGGCGCCAGCGAAACCTACGTCGCGTCCAAAATCAAAAATTGCGAAGAAATCGGTTTCAAGTCCACCCTTGTACGGATGCCCGATACGACCTCTGAGGCTGAACTACTCCGCGAAATCGAAAAACTTAACCAAGACCCCGACGTGGACGGCTTCATCGTGCAACTGCCGCTGCCCGCCCACATTTCCGAAAACCGCATCATGGAGGCCGTAGCCCCCGAAAAAGACGTTGATGGTTTTCATCCTATCAACGTGGGCCGTATGTGCAAAGGGCTTCCAACCTATATTTCGGCCACGCCCTTCGGGATTTTGGAGATGCTCGAACGGTATAAAATCCAAACCGCAGGAAAACATTGTGTGGTGGTAGGTCGCAGCCAAATCGTAGGACTACCGATGAGTGTGCTTATGCAGCGCAATACTTATCCTGGCAACTGCACCGTGACCATCTGCCACAGCCGCACCCAAAACCTCAAAGAAATGTGTCAAAGTGCCGATATTCTGATTGCCGCTTTGGGGCGGCCAGAGTTTATCACCGCCGATTATGTCAAAGAAGGCGCAGTGGTGATAGACGTAGGTATCACGCGCGTGGCTGATTTGACCAAAAAAAGCGGTTTTGCCATCAAAGGTGACGTGAAGTTTGACGAAGTAGCCCCCAAAAGTAGTTTCATCACACCCGTACCCGGCGGCGTAGGACTGATGACCATCTGCGGGCTACTTACCAATACCCTCTTGGCTTCCAAAAAAGCCATTTATGGCTAACTAACTCGGCATGTAATTCAAATCGTTGTTGCGCTTCAATTTGATGATTTTGAAGGCATTGAGCATCAAGATAAAGGGGTAAGTTGGGTCAAATTCGTGCCATTTGATGCCAAAGTTAGCCCGCCCACCGAGTTTGTGGTGGTTGTTGTGGTACGACTCGCCCATCATCAAAAAATCAAACGGCAGTAAGTTTTTGGCGGTGTCGTTTACTTTGAAATTGACATAACCGTATCGGTGCGCGTACCAGTTGATAATCACCACATGAACAGGCCCCATCAAATAATGAATGGGGAGGAGTAGAAACATCCACCAAGCCGTGGCGAACTGAATATAAAACAAGGTATAAAGCACGCCCCACGCGATGCGAATAGGCCAATAGTCGCCGAGCTTTTCCATCAATGCCCAGTGTGGTACGTCTTTCTTGAATTTGGCGGGGATTTGGTCTTCGCGGTGCAAAATGTTGTTGTAATAGTTTTTGGTTTTCCACATCATGTCCATTACGCTGTCCGAAAAACTCGGCGAGTGCGGGTCATCTTCGGTATCGGCATAGGCATGATGAAGACGGTGCATCACCCCGTAGGCGTAGGGACTGAGAAACGACGAACCCTGAAAAACAAAGGTCAAGGTGTAGAAAAATTTCTCCCAAAACGGACTCATTGTGAACATTTTGTGAGCAGCGTAGCGGTGCAAAAAGAAGGTTTGCATCAACAATGACAAATACCAGTGGGCTAAGAAAAATACAAGAATATACATAACATAACGGTTTTAATGGTAGAATACTCCCTCAAAAGTACCAAATCAAATTCACTCAAAAGATGAGGAAAGTCAGCTTTGGTGCTTTTGTCCAAAAATATTGAACATGGATTTGCTAATTTTCAAAGAGTCACTTTCGCAAGCGCAGCCTCCTGCCGACTGTCCCGTGCTACTCCAAGCCCTTTGGTATGATGCCAAGGGCGACTGGGACAAAGCCCACGACATTGCCCAAAGCCGCGAAGGTACGCGCGACTACGACCGCCTACACGCCTACTTGCACCGCAAAGAAGGCGACCAATGGAACGCGGGCTACTGGTACCGCCGCGCCCGCGCAGAAATGCCCACGGTGTCGTTGGAAAAAGAATGGGAAGAATTGGTAGCTTATTTTAGTCACTAAAACCATGAACACACTTACCACCGAAGCCCTCGACCACGTGGCCTTGTACGTGCGCGACGTACCCACGAGCGCAAACTTTTACGAAAAAACTTTATTGCTTTCGCGGCTCCCGCGCCCTGCTTTCGATTTTCCCGGGGCGTGGTTTCGGTTGGGCGTGAGCCAAGAACTTCATCTGATTGGCAACAGACGCGAAGATGACAACGTGATGTCAGGGTCAAGAAGTAATCATTTTGCCCTTAAAGTGCTTGATTTGGATGCTTGGGAAGCCCATTTCCAACAAAAAAAGGCGACGTATCGCCCCCCTAAAGCCCGTCCTGATGGTATTCGGCAGATTTTTATCCAAGACCCCGACGGCTACTGGATTGAGCTTTGCGAAGCCTCACCACGTCCATAGTTTTTGGAAAGTCTCGGGGGTATCTCCGATGAGAATTTTACCCGATTTTTCTACCCATGCGTGCGCTTGAAACTGTCCTTGTACTCTTTTATTGACACCGATTTGTAGGTGTAAAGAGG
>JALOLW010000041.1 GCA_025455795.1 Spirosomataceae bacterium | reverse complement strand
TTTGTCTTTAGAATCTTCAAAATAATGAAACTTAACCTTACTTCCTACCCCTAAACTATTTATAATCAAATTTTTAGCCTACTTTGAAAAAGCCCTGTTTCGAGCAATTCGTTGATGACGACATAGATAAGTCCGACAAGTAGTCACAGACTTCAATCATAACTAACCGATTTTATTGGAATGATGTTTATCTTTGTGGCCGACGACTGACAATCTTTTTATTGATGATAAGTATCGCAACGCCCTCCGACATTCCCCAACTGAATGTGTTAATCAATTCCGCGTATCGCGGTGAAAGCTCTAAGAAAGGCTGGACTACCGAAGCCGACTTGCTCGGCGGTATCCGCACCGACGACGAAAACCTATCCGATCTTTTCCAAAAGCCTAACGCTGTTTTGTTGAAATACACTGAAAACGAAGAGATTACAGGCTGTGTTTTCCTGGAAAATCAAGGTCATCAGTTGTATTTGGGAATGCTGACTGTCTCGCCCGAATTGCAGGGTGGGGGAGTAGGCAAAAAACTCTTGGAGGCCGCCGAAGCGCAAGCCCGTGCGTGGGGATTGCCCAAAATCGGCATGACGGTGATTTCGGTACGCAAAGACCTCATCGCTTGGTATGAGCGGCGTGGCTACCACCACACGGGCGAAACCAAACCTTTTCCGATGGACGACCCCAAATTTGGCCTTCCGAAGCAGTTTTTGGAGTTCATTGTGATGGAAAAAGCCATTTCTACGCCATGACCGACCCCGCCCAAGACCTCAGCCATCCCTCGCATGAAGCCCTTGACCTGTGCTTTACGCGGCCTGATTTGCTGCGAGATTTGCTGGGGCAGTTGCTCAAAGATTTCAAAACCGCCCAAGTGCCTTTGGACTTGGACGTGCAAGAGCGGTATTCGTTTGAGGCGTTGCGGGATTTTGTCCAAATGAATCTTGAAGCGCATTTGGACGCCAACGGCTCGCTCAAAAACTTGTTGAATCGGGTGGACTTGACCGAAAAACAAGTCAAAAGAGCCATTCCTAATCAGTTGGGGCAGCACTTGCGGGTATTGTCGGAACTCATCATCAAGCGCGAACTACAAAAAGTCGTGATTCGGCATTGGTACCGCTCACAAGCGCAGCCCGAGGAATAGGTGAATTCGTTTTTCGTTATTTGTTCAAAATCAGAGACGTATAAAAAACTGAAAGGCTCTAAAACTTTTGCGTTTACGCATTCTTCACGTAGCTTCCCAGCCACTTAATGGCGTTGCGGTGTTTTTTGAAGACTTTCTCCACGTTTTCGTCTTTGAAATAACCCTCCAATTCGATGAAAAACCAAAAGTTGAAATCTTCGCTGCCTTTATAAGGGCGGCTTTCGATTTTGGTGAGGTTGATGTTGGATTTTTTGAAATCTTGCAGAAAATTGGCCAATACCCCAGGCTTGTCGGTATCGGGTAGGCGGGCAATGACGGTAGTTTTGTCGTTGCCACTGGGCTGATTCACAAAGTCTTTGGCCAAAATAAAGAAGCGGGTGCGGTTGCTGCCGTTGTCTTCGATGTTGTCAAACAGCACAGGTAGGCTAAACAAGCGCGCCGCAATCACCGAGCAAATGGCCGCGCTTTCGGGGTCTTCGGCGGCGAGTTTGGCGGCTTTCGAGGTGGATTCTACCTGTATTTCTTCGGGCTGAGTTTGTTCAAAATATTTGTTCAAAAACCCTCTACACTGCCTAAACGCGATGTCCTTGGAGTAAATGCGCTTGATGCGCGAGGGGTTTTCACACTCGGTGGCGAGGGCAAAATGCACGGGGATTTTGAGTTCGGCGGCGATACTGACGTTGGTTTCGTTGAGCAAGTCCACCGTTTCATAGACGATGCCTTCTTGGTTGTTTTCAATCGGAATCACCCCAAACTTCGCGCGGCCAGTGTCCACGGCCTCAAAGACGGCCTTGATGGTGGGCAGCGTCATGTATTCGCTCATGGCCCCAAAGCGACTTTCAGCGGCTTGGTGCGTAAAACTCCCCTCTGGCCCCAAATAGGCAATACGCTCGGGCAGTTCGATGTTGCGGGCAGCGGCAAAAATCTCGAGATAAATGGCCTCAATGGCATCGGCGGGAAGAGGACCCTTGTTTTGGGACTTTACACGGTCGAGGATAAACTTTTCACGCTCAGGACGATAGATGACGGTTTTGGTGGCGCGTTTGATTTCCCCTACTTTTTGTACCCACTGCATCCGTTGGTTGAGAAGGGCGAGGAGTTGGTCGTCGAGGGCGTCAATTTGCTTTCGGATTTCTTCCAAAGTCATATTTCAAAAAAAGAGGTTTTTGGGGGTTGGGTTTATCGTTTTTACGTTTATCGTTTTCATGTTTATCGTTTTCATGTTTGACATTTCTATTGTGAATTCTGTAATATTCACTGCCCACTTTGAACTATAAACTTGTAAACTATAAACTTATGAACCTACTCACCTTCCGCGGGAGGGATTTCGATGTTAGAAAAAATAGCGTCTATCTTAGCGGCGTATTCGGCGGTATCGTCCAAGTAAAAGTGCAGTTCGGGGACAATACGCATCTGGTGACGGATGCGCTGCCCGAGTATTTGTCGGATGTGGCGATTGCGTTCTTGGATTTGTTCGAGGAGCAAGTCTTTGTTTTTGGTCATTAAAAAGCTCAAATACACCCGCGCAATGCCCAAATCAGGACTCATCCTGACGACTGTCACGGTGATAAACGCATTCTCAAACCACGAGCGTCCTTCTTTTTGAAAAATATCACTCAAATCTTTCTGGATTTGACGCCCTACTTTTTGTTGTCTTTTGGATTCCATTTGTATTCCTAAATTTTGACAAAGGTACAAAAAGATGTGGGTTTATTTTGGCACGGTTTTTGGGTTCATAGATCATCGTGTGTAAAAGCCAACTTCTCATTGCTATGAAAAAGGTATTTATGTGTCTGTCTTTTAGCTTTTTAGCTTTAAAAATCAATGCTCAAAGCGTTGATTTTGTGTCTTCCAATTTGCCGATTATGGTCATCAATACTGAGGGTAAAATGATAAAAGATGACCCCAAAGTAGATGTAAAAATGGGGGTGATTGACAACGGGGTGGGCAATCGTAATTTTTACAAAAATCCCAACCGTGGCAACCAACCCGACCCTTTCAACAACTTTGACGGAACGGTAGGAATTGAATTTCGGGGGTCTTCTTCGCAGTTTTTCCCAAAAAAACCGTACGGGTTTGAAATCCGCGACGGAGCTACTTCCAACGGTATCAATGCGTCGCTTTTGGGAATGCCCGAAGAGTCAGACTGGATTCTGAACGCGAGTTTTACCGATAAGTCGCTGATGCGCAACGTGTTTACCTATCACCTCGCCAATCAAATGGGCAGTATGTACGCCACTCGCACGCGCTATTTGGAGTTGGTAGTAGATGGCGACTACCGTGGGGTTTATATTTTGATGGAAAAAATCAAGCGAAACGTCAATCGGGTCAATATTGCCAAACTCAAAAATACCGACAACAGCGGCGACGACGTGACGGGTGGCTACATCTTGAAAGTGGACAAAAACTCTGGGACAGCCAACGCCCAGTGGCTGTCGCCGTACCGCGCCAATCACAACTACGAAATCAACGTCATGGTCGAGTACCCCAAAAAGGTGGACATCACCGACCAGCAGTTCAACTACATCAAAAATCATTTCACGGAGTTTGAGCATACCCTCAAAGGACCCAATTTCAAAGACCCCGCCAACGGCTACGCCAAATACATAGACGTGGACTCGTGGGTGGACTATTTTCTTTTGACCGAAATGACCTACAACATTGATGCGTTTCGGTTGAGTATTTTCTTTCACAAAGACAAGGATAGTCGCAACTCCAAAATCAAAATGGGACCCCCGTGGGACTATGACCACTCTTTTGGGAATGCCAATTTTTGCCGAGGCTGGGAACCCAACCACTGGGCGTACAATTTTGTCAATGAGTTTTGCCCCAACGAAGACAAACAGGTACCTTTTTGGTGGGCGCGCTTGATGGAAGACGAAGCGTTTCGCCTCAAAGTACGCGACCGCTGGCTGCAACTCCGTCAGAATCAATGGTCTGACCAAAACATCAACAATTTTATCAACCAAAACGTAGCCCTACTCCAAGAATCGCAACAACGCAATTTTCAGCGGTGGCCTATTTTGGGGTCTTACCAGTGGCCTGCGTACCAATGGGGCAATACTTACGACGAAGAAGTAAAGATTTTTACGGATTTTCTTCAACAACGCCTCGTGTGGCTTGATACCAACATTCCCAAGTTGGTCAATACCAACTGCAATACCGCCCCGCCCACTGCGCCTACGACCATCAGCTTTTGTCAATCGCAGTCGGCACAGCCGCTTAGTGCGTCGGGGACAATGCTCAAATGGTACACCGCCGAGTCAGGAGGAGAGGGAAACACAACAGCCCCCACGCCCAATACCAACAATATCGGTAAAACGAATTATTACGTGTCACAAACGGTGGATGGTTGCGAAAGTAGCCGCTTGAAAATCGAAGTGAGTGTCAATTCGAGGCTCGACAAACCTACGGTAACTGCCTCAACCCTCAACTATTGTCAAGGCCAATCGGCGGCGGCACTCGCCGCCAATGGGACATCGCTCAAATGGTACACCGAACCTTTTGGGGGAGAGGGAGCTACTACTGCGCCCACCCCTTCCACGGCCACGGTAGGGTTGGTGAGTTATTTTGTATCGCAAGGCGGGGGGAGTTGTGAAAGCGACCGCACCCAAATCAACGTCTATACCAAAAATAAACCCGGCAAGCCTGATGTGGTTGGCACTGCTACTTACTGCCAGGGAGCTACATCGGCGCAATTGATGGCCAATGGGACCGCGCTCCAATGGTACACTACCGCCGATGGTGGTACGGGACAGCCTAACCCGCCCGTACCTTCGACCGAAGCACAGGGAACCGTGGGCTTTTTTGTGACGCAGACCATTGACGGATGCGAAAGCGACCGCGCCAAAATAGAGGTCAGTATCAAAGGACAACCAGAAGCACCTACGTTTTCGGGCAGCAATGCTTACTGCGAAGGACAAACGGCGGCGGCACTCTCGGCCCAGGGGCAAAATATCCTTTGGTACAGTACTTACGAAGGTGGTACAGGTACTTCAACAGCCCCGACGCCCTCAACTGCTGCGGCGGGAACACCCGTGTTTTTTGCAACCCAAACTGTCAATGGCTGTGAAAGTCCGCGATTGCGCATAGAGTTGTTGGTTAGCCCTAAGCCCACGCTGCCACTCGTAACCCCGACCATCACTTATACCAAAGGTCAAACCCCGAGCATCCTTTCGGCCACGGGCGAGAACCTCCGTTGGTACAATTCTACCAACGACCTGACAGGTACTACCACGGCTCCCATGCCTTCGACGGCATCGGTGGGCAGCAGCAGCTACTTTGTCTCTCAAAACAACGGGAAGTGTGAAAGTCAACGTGCTCAAATACAGGTGATTGTCAAAGATATAGCTACTGTAGATGCCTGCCTTCAAATTAAAGTATTTCTCGAAGGGGCAATGGAGGGAAAAGAGATGAGTACTAAACTCAATACGTTGGGACTGTTGCCAGGGCAAACGCCTACGGTCAATTTTGCCACTACAACACCTAGCGGACAGCCCTACAAAACTGCTCCGTGGAATTATGACGGCGATGAGCAAACCACCAACTACGCCGCCGAAGTGGCCGATTGGGTATTGGTATCGCTGCGCACGTCACCGCACGAGCCAGCTACCACTGTTTATCGCACGGCGGCACTGCTGCACAAAGACGGAACGGTCAAAACGCTCAAGGCGTGTCCTACGTTCAAAGCGGATGAAACGCATTACGTAGTGATTGAGCATCGCAACCACGTGGGGGCGGTGTCGCACCAAAAAGTAGGCATTGCAGATGGCAAGATAAGCTATGATTTTACCCAACAGCAGTCGTACATTTCACCCAATACCCCGGGCGTAGGGCAGTTGAAAATGGGTGCGACTTTTTATCTCTACGCGGCTGACGGCGACAAGTCATCTTTTGCCGAAATCAACGCCGCCGACGGAACAATGTGGCGCAATCACAACGGTAAATTCAACCTTTATCAAGCGGTTGATTTCAACCTTGACGGAGAAATCAACGCGCAAGATGCTACGTTATGGCGGCGCAACAATGGCGTTTTTTCGAGCGTGCGTTTTTAGCCTAAAAACAAAGTGCCTCTGCGAAATCAACACAGAGGCACTTTGTCAATGTTAGATTTAACCAATTACTTCCCGCAGGCTTTCAAGACGTTGGTATGATTGACGATGTAAGCGCCGTCGTTGGCTTTCTTGGCCAATTCCAGCCCCGTCTGCGCGTCGGCCACGGCCACGTCACACTTGCCGAGTTTGGCGGCGATTTTACCACGGAGATAATAAGTCCAGTATTCCTTTTCTTTTTCTACTACTTTGTTGGCCCACTCCAACGCTTGGTTGAGGTCGCGGTTGGTTTGGTAGTAATAATCTGCCGCGCCAAAGTAAGTGTCTGAACTCACGTCGGTTGCGGTGGTTTTGGCTTTGATGTCGGCCATGATAAGCGCGTCGGGATTTTGACTGATGCCAAACTTCACTTGGGTATTTTCCCAACGAATGACGATTTTGGCCGAAGTAGGCGTAAAATCGCTGAACTCCATCGTAAAATACTCTTCTGTGCGGGGGAGTGCTTCGGATTTGACTTTGAAACGCAGCAAGTCGTCGGCTTGTTTGTAGTCGTACGCACCCCATTGATTGGGGTTTTTGCTGACGATAATCGTCCATTCACTCTCGGCAGGAATCGTAAAAATCCCGTACGTACCCGCAGCTACTTTGTTGCCTTCCATTTCTACATCTTGGGTCAGAATCAAATTAGGGATTTTGTTGGCACCCGTGCGCCAAACTTGGCCGTAAGGAGCGAGCGGTGTGCCAAACATCTTGCGGCCTTTGAGCGAGGGGCGGCTGTATTCGATTGTGGCTTTGCCCAACCCGACCGCTTGACTTACGGTGGCCGAAGGACTAGGGGCAGGCGTGTTGATTTGGGCTTGCGTGGTCAAAAGGCTCGCACTTACCCAAGTGCCGAGCAGCAATAGTGTTGTTTTCATGATTTTGATTGATGTTTTTGAAAAGTTTTGACAAAACAACAAACCGCTTTTCACAACACCAAGCAATGCGTAAAAAATGAGTAGTTTGATGGCCGTCACGCACTTTATAAAAATACAAACTTTGGACAATAGTCTGCTTGATAAACATGACTTTACGCGCAGGAATAGCCATTTTGGCTGGTATAGTAGTAGCAGTGAGCGCGTGGTACACACTGCGCGAAGAACGAGTGTCTTTCAATGAGCAAATTCGCCCTATTCTCAACAAAAAATGCTTGGCTTGCCACGGTGGTGTCAAAAAAAGCGGCGGTTTTAGTTTGCTGTTTGAAGAAGAAGCCTTGGGCAAAACCAAATCGGGCAAACCCGCTATCATCCCCGGCGATGCCGACGCCTCGGAATTTATCAAGCGACTGCGCCACCCCGACCCCGACCAACGAATGCCCCAAGACGCCGACCCCCTCTCCGACGAAGAGGTAGCCCTCCTCACGAAATGGGTCAATCAAGGCGCCAAGTGGGAAACGCACTGGGCGTACATTGCCCCCAACCCAGACCTTACGCCCCCCAAAGTCAACAGCGACTGGACGCGCAACGGCATTGACCAGTTTGTGCTTCAAAAACTCAAAGATGAAGGACTGAAGCCCTCCCCCGAAGCGGATAAAGCTACCTTGCTGCGCCGGGTAAGTCTTGACTTGACGGGATTGCCGCCTACTTCACAGCAAATGGCAGAATTTCTGAAAGATACATCGCCCAATGCCTACGAGAAACAGGTTCAAAAACTGCTTGCTTCCTCGCATTTTGGGGAGCGGTGGGCGGCAATGTGGCTTGATTTGGCCCGCTATGCCGATTCCAAAGGTTACGAAAAAGACCTTCGACGAAGTATTTGGAAATACCGCGATTGGGTCATTGATGCTTTCAACCGAGATTTGCCTTTTGACCAGTTTACGGTGGAGCAATTGGCGGGCGATATGCTCTCCAATCCCACCGAAGCCCAACTCATTGCGACGGCCTTTCACCGCAACACCATGTCCAACGACGAAGGCGGTACCAACGACGAGGAGTTTCGCACGGCGGCGCTCATTGAGCGCGTAGGGACAACTTGGGAGGTATGGCAAGGCACCACGATGGCCTGTGTGCAGTGCCATAGCCACCCGTACGACCCTTTCCGTCACGAAGATTTTTATCGGTTTATGGCGTATTTCAACAGCACCCAAGACCGTGATTTATACAACGAAAAACCAAAGCTGTATAGTTATTCGCCTGAAAATGAGGTCAGAATAAAGAAATTGCTCCAAACCATTAATACAAGCCCCTTATCCCCCAGAGAGGGTTTCAATCCAGAAAAGACCCCTCTGGGGGTTGGGGGGGTGGGGCTTTGGGAGCTTGGCTATCGCCGCCTGCAAGCCGAAGACTTCGACAGCACGAGCAGACACATCGAACTTTGGGATGACCAAACCACCATCATGCAAACCACCGAAGGGGCGTACATCGTCTATAACGACGTGGATTTGAGCGACATCAGCCGTGTTACGTATCGCTACACCACCTCTTTTTCGTCGTTTATTGAGCTGCGGATAGACCACCTCAACGGCCCCGTTATCAGTTATGGCAAAGTCAATGCCACCCAAGAAGGGCCGCCGGGTGCGTGGTCGCAATGGAAGACCTTTGGGACATCGTCGCATCCTGTCAAGCCCACCCAAGGGCGACATACGCTGTACGTTATCTTTCACAAAGACAAGGAGTTTAGGAGCGATTTACTGCATTTGGATTGGCTGGATTTTTATGCCCCTAACGCGCCGCTTCACCGTATGCCCAAAGCCTTGCAAGACTCAGTGGCGGCATTGGTGGCGATTCCTGCCATCACCACGCCCATCCTGCGCGAGTTACCCGCGCACCAGCGTCGCGCTACGCACGTATTCACACGAGGCAATTGGCTCACCAAAGGCCCCAAAGTAGAAACGGGGATTCCAGCGGTCTTTGAGCATACATCTCCTCAAACTCGCCTCGACTTAGCGCGGTGGATGGTGAGTCCCCAAAACCCTCTCACGGCGCGGGTGATGGTCAATCGTTTTTGGGAGCAAATCTTTGGATACGGATTGGTCGAAACCTTGGAGGACTTTGGTACACAAGGGTTTAAGCCCACGCACCCTGAGTTGTTGGATTGGTTGGCCGTGGAGTTTAGCCAACGCCAACGTTGGTCTGTTAAACAATTTCTGCGCCTTATCGTCACTTCGGCCACGTATCGGCAAGCGGCGATGAGTAGCCCCGAATTGGTAGAATTAGACCCGCGCAATCTTCTCCTCGCCCGCGGCCCACGGGTACGTTTGAGTGCCGAGCAAATACGCGACCAAGCCCTGGCCGTGAGTGAATTGCTCAACCCTACTTTGTACGGGCCGAGTGTTTCGCCGCCGAGTCCGATTGACAAAAACTGGCGGAATGCCCCACCCGAGGCCCTCCACCGCCGCGCAATTTATACTTTTTGGCGGCGCACCGACCCGTACCCTTCGATGCTGACTTTCGACAGTCCACAGCGAAATATCTGTGTGTCAAGGCGAATTCGTACCAATACACCGCTCCAAGCCCTCACTACGCTCAACGATACCGTTTATGTGGAAGCTGCCCAAAAACTGGCACTTTGGATGCAAACCCGCGCTCCACAACCCCAACATCAAATCAAAGCGGGTTACGAAAAAATCATGCTTAAAAAACCCTCAGAAGAAAAATTGAAACTCCTGACGAAGTTTTACGAAGCGTCGCTTACGACCTATAAAACCAAACCCGAAAAAGCCAAGCGATTGTTTAACAACACGCTCGCCGACAAAGAACCCGAAACTGCCGCCCTCACGCTCGTTGCCAATGCGATGCTCAATCTGGACGAGTTTTTGACGAAGTAGCTTCTTTTACCCACGAATAGCAAATTACAACGCGCCTCTCAAATGGAAACCCTTAATTTTACCATGCAACGTCGTCAATTTCTCCAAGCCCTCCCCGCAAGTAGCCTCGCGCTTGCCCCTACACACGTACCTGCGCCACCTGTTGCCGCCTCCAAAATCAAATTGAGCGTGTCAAGCTATTCTTATTGGCATTTCAAAGGCGATAAATTTCCGATTGAGCAGGTCATAGACGAGGCCGCCAAACTCGGCTTGGAAGGCATAGACGTGCTGCACCGACAAATGGCGAGTGAAGACAATGCCTATCTTCAAAAACTCAAACGACACGCTTTTGTGAATGGTATTGCGATGACCTGCCTTTCGATACACCAGGGGTTTGTGTATCCCGATAAAGCCGAGCGTCAGAAAAATATTGACCACACTGTTCACTGCATGGAGTTGGCGGCCAAGATGGGTATTCCGTGTTTACGCCTCAATACGGGCCGTTGGGGTACGATAAAGTCATTTGATGAATTTATGAAGAACCGTGGACAAGAACCCACTATTGCAGGCTACACCGACGAAGATGCTTTTGGGTGGTGTATTGAAAGTGTGCAGCAGTGCGTCAAGCGGGCGGAGGAGTTGGGGGTGCTGCTCGCCCTCGAAAACCACTGGGGCTTGGGGGCTACCCCCGAAGGAATGTTGCGGATTTATCGCGCGGTCAATTCACCCTGGTTACAACTGCTCATGGACACGGGCAATTTTCTGGAAGACCCCTACCAAAAACTCGAAATGATTGCCCCGCATACCTGCTTTGTCCAAGCCAAAACCTACAACGGTGGCGGTGAATGGTACACCTTGGATTTGGATTATGACCGCATTGTGAAGATTTTGCGCAAAGTCAATTATCAAGGTTACCTATCACTTGAATTTGAGGGCAAAGCCCCCGCCCAAACGGGTGTAGCGCAAAGCATCGAGATGCTTCGTAAAGCGTTGAATAATTGAACAAAAATACAATCTATGTTTTTTGTTTCACTCTTAGCATCTTTGCGCCTTGTCCATAAAATTCAAAATAGACCAAAATTTGTAAAACACGAATTGACGTAAAATCTGATTTGTGAGAAACAGTAAGCAAGTAAGTGAATAAAGAACCAATTGAAGCATACAAAAATGGGTTTTTTCTCTTACTTTTGGGCTATGAAAATATTAGTGGTAGATGACGAACAAGACATCAAAACGCTCTTTGAGCAGCGTTTTCGACGCGAAATTCGCGGTGGAGAGCTTGATTTTAGCTTTGCCCACTCGGGCGAAGAAGCCCTCGAATATCTCAAAGAACATTTTTCGGAAGTAGTGCTGATTCTCTCCGACATCAATATGCCCGGCATCAGCGGTATCGAACTGCTACGGCGTATTCGCGCCGAACGCCCTTCGGCCCCGCCCAAAATTATGATGATTACGGCTTACAACGACGACGACAACTACAACCAAGCCCAACAATACGGCGCCGATGACTTTTTGAACAAGCCACTCGATTTTGCCAGCCTCAAACAAAAACTCAGCCAATCGTTATGAATAAAGCCAAAATGCTCATCGTGGACGATGAAAGCGATTTGGAGTTGTTGATTAAACAAAAATTCAGAAAGCAAATCCGCGAAGGACTGTACGAGTTTATGTTTGCGCCCAATGGCCAAGAAGCTTTTGCGATTCTCCAGCAAAACCATGATATTGACCTCGTACTGAGCGACATCAACATGCCGCTCATGGACGGTCTGACGCTCCTCAGCAAAGTTTCTGAAATAAGTCCGCTCATCAAAGTAGTGATGGTATCGGCCTACGGCGACATTGAAAACATCAGAACGGCCATGAATCGAGGCGCGTTTGACTTTGTGTGCAAACCTGTCAATTTTGAAGATTTAGAACTGACCGTTCAGAAAACCCTCCAACACGTACGCCAACTGCGCGAAACCCTGCAAGCCATCAAAGAAAATAACATCTTGCGGATGTACGTGGACGAAAACGTCCTGAATTTTATGAGTAGTCAGGAGTTTGAGCAGTCGCTTTTGGCCAACGAAACCGTAGAAGCATCGGTCGTTTTTATTGACATTTGCGGCTTTACGGCCATCACCGAAAACGTGGATGCCAATACCGTCGTCACGCTCATCAACAAGTATTTTGACGTGATGGTCAAAGAAATCATTGCCCACGGCGGCCACGTGGACAAGTTCATGGGTGATGCCGTTATGGCTGTTTTTCGGGGCGAGTACCACGCCGACCGCGCCATTGAAGCCGCCTTGGCCGTGCGTGAGCAGATTGGTAGTATTGAAGAAAACCTTATAGACCACACTACTTTTTTGCCCAAAGTAGCCACGGGTATCAACAGCGGCGAGATGATTTCGGGCAACATTGGCTCGTCGTCGCTGCGGCGGTTGGATTATACTGTTATTGGCGATGTGGTAAACGTAGCCCAACGCCTCCAATCGGTGGCCAAGCCTGGCCAAATTATCATCGGGCAAGCAGTCTATGCCCAAGTCAAAGAGTCGTTTAGCTGTCAATCGCTCGGCGAAGTAGCCCTCAAAAACAAAGCCAACCCGCTGACGATTTATGAGGTAATAGCTTGATGCAGAAAATTTTAATCATAGACGACGAGGAAAAACTCCGCTCGCTGCTTGCCAAAATCATCAGTTTGGAAGGATTTGAAGTAACACAGGCGGGTACGTGCCACGCGGGACTGCACAGTTTGGCCCACCAAAACATAGACGTAGTGCTGTGCGATGTCAAACTTCCCGACGGCAACGGGGTAACGCTCGTCAAGCAAATCAAAGACCAATATCCGCTCCTTGAAGTCATCTTGCTGACGGCCTACGGCAACATCGCCGACGGTGTACAGGCCATCAAAAACGGTGCGTTTGACTACATCACCAAAGGCGACGACAACAACAAAATCATTCCGCTGCTTCACAAAGCCCTCGATAAGGTGGCCTTGGCCAAGCGGGTGCAACAGTTGGAAAAACAACTCGGCAGCAGGCACTCTTTTGAAAACATGATTGGCGAGTCGGCGGCCATTCAAAAGGCCGTTGGTTTGGCCAAAAAAGTAGCTCCTACCGACGTAGCCGTGCTGCTAACGGGCGAAACAGGCACAGGCAAAGAGGTTTTTGCGCAGGCCATCCATCAAGCAAGTCCGCGCCACAAGCAGCCGTTTGTGGCCATCAACTGCGCAGCCTTTGGCAAAGACTTGCTCGAAAGCGAGTTGTTTGGCCACAAGGCGGGGTCTTTCACGGGCGCGACCAAAGACCAAAAAGGATTGTTTGAAGAAGCCCACCACGGTACTATTTTTTTGGACGAGATTGGCGAAATGGCCGTCGAACTGCAAGCCAAACTGCTGCGGGTGCTTGAAACGGGTGCGTTTCTGAAAATTGGCGAAACCAAACCCACCCAAGTAAACGTCCGAATCGTGGCCGCTACCAACCGCCTCCTGCCCGACGAAGTGGCCAAAGGGCATTTTCGAGAAGACTTGTTTTACCGCATTTCGGTTTTTCAAATTTCGCTGCCCGCCCTGCGCGAGCGCGTGGCCGACATTGAGCCGTTGGCGCGGCATTTTGCGGCCTTGTACGCCCACAAAACCAACCAAAAACCCAAACAACTCTCGTCGGCGTTTTTGAAAAACCTTCAACTGCACCCGTGGAAAGGCAATATCCGCGAGTTGAAAAACGTCATGGAACGGGCCGTAATTTTGGAAGACGGCGACACCCTCCACTCCGACAGCCTCCCGCTCGAACTCCAAACCCGCACCCCAACCACTGCCTCTGACAAGCCCCTTTCGGCTTTTGAACTCAGCAGCGCCGAGAAAATTCACATTCAAAAAGTGCTGAATTATACCAACGGCAACAAAACCAAAACCGCCGAACTCCTCGGCATTGCCCTCACCACACTCTATCGGAAGCTGGACGAGTACAAGATTGGGTAATTTTCGGAAACGAGTGCAAATCTGAATGAGCAAAGAATTGGGTATTTACAAGTCCAACACCTTCCTCATGGCTTCCCTAATATCATCAAAGGTGTTTTCATCAATGTTGCCAAGTTTTTTGATGAGCCGTTCTTGTGAGAGCGAACGAATTTGAAAACAATCGGCAGAGGAGGTTTTAGAAAGTCCGTTGGTGGCATTGGGCTCAATTTTTACCATCCAAGGGGCAATGTCATAGCGGTCTTTCCAGTCGGTAATAGGTACAATGATTTTTAAGGGCAACTTCCCCAACCTATCATCATTCACAATAACAGCAGGACGTTTCTTTTGTATTTCAGCCCCTTTTGTAGGGTCAAGGTCTATGAGCCAAATTTCACTTTGTTTCATAAAAATGCTCAAAATCAAGTGAGGTAAATGCCGTTAAATCCTTGTCGGTTGCGTAATCATTGTACAACTCGTTGGCGGCTAATTCCATTTGGTTGCCCATCTCCTCTTTTTTAATAGATTTAATGGTTTCTTCCACCACATAAAACCTTTTTGTGAGTGGCAGGCGTTTAATTTCTTGTATAATTTCTAAAGTTTGCATACGCTTATTGTTTAAATTGTGATCCTCATCACATTGTTCAATGCTTGTTTAAGGGTTTGTGTGTAATGGCAATCTTACTTCTTGTGTTTTACTCTACGCTTACAAAAAACGTATTTTTTGTCGGGCGACTGGCAGAGTACACCTATATCAACACCGACGAAGCCATTCTTAGAGGATTCAAAGTTGGACAAGACATTTTGAAACTGAGGCCCCATGCAAACTGAGCTTGATATTGTCATGCCCGTCTATAACGAAGAAGCCTCGATTGAAAAAGTGCTCGTAGAATGGATGAATGCTTTGGATCAAATGAAGCTGCGGTATCGTTTCATTGTGATCAATGATGGCAGCACCGATCAGACACAGCAGATACTTACCCA